>CAYJWO010000165.1:0-3268 GCA_964373825.1 uncultured Planctomycetales bacterium | reverse complement strand
GGATCATGGCCGCCGCGTTCGGGCTCATCAGCCTGCGCCACTGGGCGATCCAGCGTGGCGTCACGGGTGAGGAGCAGGTAGGGCGGGGGCTCTCCCGCCGCGTGTGGAGCCCCGCGGGCAAGCCCGCGGCACCTGAACGCCCACGCCCCGTGCGGGGCGACATCCCGCCCCTGCTCCCGGCTGGCATAACCGGACGGGCCACAGGCCTTGGCCGGGGCCCGATGGCGGGGTCGACTCATGAATTAGATCAGCTCACGCAGCTTGCCTCCGCCGGTTTGGGGGGTGGGATAGGGTTTGCCATGGTGCGACCCGGCGCAGAGCCTGGAACGCCCGGCGGCCCAAGCGGGCCCGGGGATGGGATCTCGATGCCCGAAGAAGGGGCTGAACAGCCCGAAGAGCCGCCGACATGGTTCCTCGATGAGGTGGCAGTGGACCTGGCGAAGCTCCACCTCCAGTTGCGGCGGAAGTTTCCGAAGGCGCACTTCACGCAGCGCGACCTGACCAACCTCGCGCGGTTTATCCGGCTGCACGCTCGGCGACTCGGGCTTGGTGGAGCCTACCTGAAGGGGCCGGGGTTCATCTACGGCGGACGGCTCAGCGCTGGCGAGCGTCGGGTGTTGCTGGGGATCCTCCGGCGGCATCGGACGAACGCGCAGCGCTACGGCCTCGCGGAAGGGCCGCGGCCAGCGAGCAGCTCCTCTGGCGCGGGAGCGTGGCGCGCAGCGATCCGGCTGGCGACCAACGGGCAGTCAGTGGAGGTCCTCGATGGGCGCATGGCGGTTTCGCCGCCAAGCGAGGATCGTGCGGTGCCCAACCTCACGGAGCTGGATCCTGTCTACGTGAAGAGCCTAGTGGAGACCATGGAGGCCGTGGCGCTGGCGGATGAAGGCGACTTCCCGCTGCTCCTTGAGGGTGAGACGGCGCTTGGCAAGTCCTTTGCGATCAAAGTGGCCGCGTCGCATGCCAGACGGCCGCTTGAGGTAGTGGGGATGTCGCCGGCACTGTCGGCCTATGAGCTGATCGGCGGCTACCATCCGGCCACGCGCCGCTCTAGCCTGCCGGATGCGACGCAGATCGTGGAGCAGCACCAGAAGAAGGCGCAGGAGAGCGGCCTGGAAGCGGACTGGCTGGGGCTTGAGATGGCGATGGACCTCGTCGGCATCTGGCCGCGCGCGGTGCAACGCACGAAGGGCGCACGGCAGGTCCTTGAGGAACTCCTGGCCAACTCCGCTGCGCATCCCGAGGCGGTGATCGCGCTGGCGCAGTACCTCGAGGGCGGGACCGCGGGGCTTGAGTGGCGGGATGGGTTCCTCGTGAGCGCGATGAAGGAAGGGAAGTGGCTTGTGCTCGAGGAGCTGAACCTGGCGCCGACAGAAGTCCTCGAAGCGCTGAACCTGTTCCTGGTCCACCGCAAGCTCCTCGTCACGCAAGACGGCGAGCAGGTTGAAGTGGTCCCGCACGCGCGGTTTCGGCTCTTCGCGACGATGAACCCGGCGCACTACACGGGCCGACAGGCGCTCTCGGAGGCGCTGCTCAACCGCTTCGTCCGGCGGGTCGTGAGCCTCTCGCGCGAGCAAGAGGAGCGCGAGCTCCTCCAGATCGTGCAGGCAAGGCTCGGGCTCGATGCGGAATGGACGCGGCGGATTGTGACCGCGCATCTTGCCGTGGTGGACACGGCACGGCTGTGGCGGGACCAGACCGAGGCGCGTGAGCCGTACGAGTTCGACCTGCGGCACCTGCTGCGGCTCTCGCGCCGGTTGAGCGCCACTTCGCTCGGCACGCCTGATCGCGCCGCGATGGCGAAGACCCTGGCTGCGCACCTGTGGGAAGTGTACGGTGACGGCTTGCGGCTGCCGCATCGCAAGACTCAACTGTTCACCATGCTCTCCGACGCCCTCAGCCTGCGGGCGCACGGGATCGATCGCGCCGCGCTGGAGGCCTTCTTCCCCAGCGAGCCACCCATCGCAGAGGGTGAGGTCATGCGGGTTGGCGGAGTAGAGCTTGCGCGCGGTCCTGGTGACGGCCTCCACGTGCCGGGGCCTGAGCATGCGTTGGTCCCGGTCGCCTCGACCAGGCGCCTTCAGGCCAAGCTGACTCGCAGCCTCGTGTACACAGCCACAGGACGCCCTGAGCACATGCTGCTCGTCGGTGCCACCTCGAGCGGCAAGACCGCGCAGGTCTTCGACCTATTCCGGCAGCTCGGCCGGCCGCTGCACTACGTCAACCTCCACGACAGCCTGGAGGTTGAGGCGCTCCTCGGCGGCTATGTCCCAGGAGGCAGGCGGGGGGTGTTCCGCTACCAGCCTGGGCCGCTCGTTGAGGCCATGCTGCGGGGCGAGGCGATCTTCATCGACGAGCTGAACCTCTCGCAGATGCCGGAGTGGTTCACGACGGTCCTGGATGAGGGGGTCGTGTGGCTGCCGGGCATGCCGCAGCCGATTCGGGCAAAGCCCGGCTTTGTCGTGATCGGCGCGATGAACCCAGCGGCGCTTGAGGGGCGCCAGGTCATCTCGCGGGCGCTGCGCTCCCGGTTCCGGGAAATCTGGGTGGAGCCGATCACCGATCCGTCAGAGCTGGCCCAGATGGCGACCGCGCGCCTCGTCGGACGCGTGAGCAGCGCTGAGCCCGCACGCGTCGCCGGCGACCTGGTGGCGATTCACGCGGAGCTCGCGGATCGATACCCGCAGGCCGCCTACGATCTACGCACCCTCCTGCGCGCTGCCGACTTCGTGGCTGCACACGAGCGACGCCTTGGTCTTGCGCGCGCGCTGTACAAGGCGCTCATGCTCCATTACGGAGGTGCGCTAACCGCGGAAGCGCGGGAGGCGCTTACACGTGCGCTCCTTGAGGATGCTCGGCTTGCGACGCACGGGGACCCGGGCGTTGGCTCCGCGGCCCCGCGTGCCCCGCCGACTCGTGCACTGCCAGTCACGCTGCCCACGCTGATCGCCTTCCTCAGCGAAGGGGCTGCCGAAGACCTGCGGCAGCCACTCGAGGTGCTCCATATCCTGATGGAGCATGAGGACGTGGGTGTCCAGCTTGCCGCGGTTCAGCGGCTTCAGCCATTCCTGGTCGAGCCGTTGGTCGTCCAGATGGTGGTCGAGGCCCTCATGGAGGGCTTACAGGAATCGACGACAGCTTCGGAGGCCGCTCGCGCGCTGGGCCAGCTAGCAGCCGTGATCCCCCCAGCGCAGCAGGCGGCCGTTGTCACCAAGCTGCTGGAGAGGCTTGCGGATGCGGAGGGGTTCGGGTTCGTGCGTCAGGCCGC
>CAYJWO010000164.1:0-3277 GCA_964373825.1 uncultured Planctomycetales bacterium | reverse complement strand
ATCATCGGCAAGGGCGAGCCGCTCATCGGGCGGCTGCTGCTCTACAACGCGCTGAAGATGGAGTTCCGCGAAGTGGCGATCCGCCGGGACCCGGAGTGCCCGGTATGCGGCGATCGGCCGACGATCACGAGCCTGATCGACTACGAGCAGTTCTGTGGCATCGGGCGTGGGACGGAGGCGACGCCGGCCGCCGGTGAGCACGACCTGAGCCCCGAAGCGCTCAAGACGCTGCGGGATCGCGGGGAGCGGTTGGTGCTGCTGGACGTCCGGGAGCCGCACGAGTACGAGATCGTCCACATCGAGGGCTCACGGCTCATTCCGCTCTCCGAGCTGCACCTGCGGGCGAATGAGCTGGACACCGCGGACCTCGTCGTGACCTACTGCCACCACGGCCAGCGGAGCGCTCAGGCGATCAAGACGCTGGAGCGCTTCGGGTTCAAGAAGCTCAAGCACCTGCGGGGCGGGATCGACGCCTGGGCGTGCGAGGTGGACCCGGAGATGGCGAGGTACTAGTCATGGCCCTGAAGATCGCGCTCGTGAGCCTCCTGTGCTTCCTGATCAACCTCCCGATGGGCCGGCGGAGGGCGCGGTGCCGGAAGTTCTCGCCGGCATGGATCTTCTGGGTTCATGCGTCGATCCCGGTGATCATCGCGCTGCGCATCGGGCTGCGGCTGCACCCAGTCGCCCTCCCGATCAACATCGCGGCGGCGGTGCTTGGCCAAGCACTCGGTGCTAGGTGGAATAAGAGTTGACATCCGGAGCCTGTGCGCTATGATGCGCGTGGTTCGTCTGGACGATGTGGGAGGGTGATGTTCGATTGTCCACATGACAACCGGGACGCTGAAGTGAGCACCCCGACGACTGACCGTCGGGGTGTCGTTGTGTCCAGCGTGGGATAGAGGAGGTCGCATGCCCGAAGTCGCCGACGCCCCCGCCACGGAAACTTCCAGCCGTGGACGACGGCGCGCCGCCCCGTTTGGCTATCAGCTGCTCCTGGATCTGTACGACTGCAAAAAGGGGGCGTGCGACGACCTCACCCTCTGCTACGGGTTCCTCGAGGGGATCGTCAAGGCGCTGAACGTCGAGCCGCAATCGCCGCCCTTCCTCTTTCGGACCGACGGCTCGCGCTTCCCCGATAAGGCGGGCCTCAGCGGCTGGATCCCTCTCGTGGAGAGCGGCATCCAGATCCATACCCTCACACCGAAGGACTTCATCTCCATCGATATCTACAGCTGCCGGCAGTTCGACATCGAGCCGATCAAGGCGTTCGTGCGCGGCTTCTTCTCCCCGCGGCGCATGGACGAGCAGTTCGTCGAGCGGGGCCTCGAGTACTACCGCTAGACGCCTCCCCAACCTCCGTGCTATAGTAGCCCCGTTCGACTTCAGCCTCCCGAGTGCGGCGCGCGCGGAGGCGTTTTTCAACCGTCCATTCGTGAAAAATTTCACGATCATGCTTGAGCACGCCAGCCTCCTCATTCTCGCCGTGCTTGCCGCCGGGGTGACGGCGTTCATGCTGTTCGCGAACCGCTGGTTCGGCCCGCGGCGGCCAAGTGCTGTGAAGGCGGAGCCGTTCGAGTGCGGCGTGCGGCCGCTGGCCTTGCCGGCCGGCCGGCTGCCGGTGCGCTTCTACGTCCTGGCGATGTTGTTCGTCGTCTTCGACGTCGAGCTGGTGTTCCTGTTCCCGTGGGCGGTGTTGGCGCGGGACCTCGGATGGTTCGGGCTGTTCGAGATGGGCGTGTTCCTGGCGATCGTCGTCGCCGCCTTCGCCTACGCCTGGCGGCACGGCGCCCTTGATGTCGACTAGGCGCCGGCTCCCGAGCGGAGTCGAGGGATAAGGGGGCGTTGGAGGTCGAGTGAGCGATGGTACCGGCGAACGCGGGCCAGCTCAACTGGATGACGACACGGCTTAACGCCGCCCTCGGCTGGGCCCGCAAGTACTCCATCTTCCAGTACCCCTTTGTGACCGCCTGCTGCGGGATGGAGTACATGGCGACCGCCACCTCGCATTACGACGTCGATCGCTTCGGGGCGGGGTTCCCGCGTTTCTCGCCGCGCCAGGCGGACGTGCTGTTCGTCGTCGGGACCATCAGCCACAAGTTGGCGCCGGTCCTGCGGCGCGTCTACGACCAGATGACGGAGCCGAAATGGGTGGTGGCCTTCGGCGTGTGCACCTGCACGGGCGGCTTCTACGACAACTACGCGACGGTGATGGGGATCGACACGATCATCCCCGTGGACATCTACATCCCTGGCTGTCCGCCGCGGCCGGAGAACGTGCTCGACGGCCTCATGAAGCTGCAGGACAAGATTCAGCGCGGCGAGGCCGCCAGCCACGCGGAGGGTTCGTCGGCCCGGCCCGCGGAGCTCGCCATCCCACACCGGCCGAACATCCACCTGTGAGTCGACGTCCCGGAGCGCGTGGCGCCACATGGACCAGCCGTCCAACCTCCTGACCACGCTCGCCGCGCGCTTCGCCGGTACCGTCCTGGGCACGCAGGTCTACCGGGGCCAGGCCGAGGCGGTTGTCCGCCGCGAGGGGCTGCGGGAGGTCGCGCGGTTTCTCCGCGACGACCCGGTGACGGCGTTCGACTTCCTCATGGACCTCACCGCCGTGGATTATCACGGCTTCGGTCGAACCCAAACGAGTGCTCCGCGGCTGCGGACCCCGTCGCCCCTGCCGTACTTCATGACCCCGAAGCGCACCGACGAGACGTGGCAGCGGCTGGCGGACCACGACGCGTTCCGGTTCGACGTGGTCTATCACTTCTACTCGACCCGCCATGCCCATCGCCTGCGGCTGCGGGTACCGGTCGATCTTGCCGACCCGGTGGTGGACTCGCTGACCGGGCTCTGGGCGTCCGCCAACTGGTTCGAGCGGGAGGTGTGGGACATGTTCGGCATCCGGTTCACCGGCCACCCGAACCTCAAACGCATCCTCCTGTACGAGTCGTTCCAGGGTCACCCCTTGCGCAAGGACTACCCGCACAACAAGCGCCAGCCGCTCATCGGCCCCCTCAACTGACCCCTCATGCGAAGGCCATGCGGAATGCGGAATGCGGAATGCGGAATGGAAAACCCCATTCCCCATTCCGAATGCCCCATTCCCCATTGATGATGGCAGCGGTTGCGACAGAAACCCGCCACATGTTCCTCAATATGGGGCCGTCGCACCCGGCGATGCACGGGATCGTCCAGCTCGTCGTCGAGCTCGACGGCGAAAGAGTGCTCGGCGCAGACGTCGAAAGTGGCTACCTTCACCGAGCCTTCGAGACGGAGT
>CAYJWO010000163.1:0-3300 GCA_964373825.1 uncultured Planctomycetales bacterium | reverse complement strand
GGCGTGGCTGCCGCCGTGCGCGGCCACCGCCACATGGGTCACGGAGTGGCCGATGGCGTCCTCCGCCACCAGCGAGGGGAGCCCGGTTTCGTTGACGATGGGCACGATGCGGATCAGCTGCTCGGCCGGCACGCGCTCATGACCCGGAACGTCCACGAGTGCCTCCGTCCCCTTGAGCGTAGCCCTCAGGCTGACGCGGACGCGCTCGAGCCGCTCCCGCATCGCCTGCTCCTCGTCCTCTGTTAGCGGGAAGCCGAACCGGCGCTCGTAGCCGATCTTGTAGATCGTGAGCAGGTCATCCACCGAGCGGGCACCCGGACCGGTGAGTGGCAAGGCGCGGCCGTCGATGAAGGCGGTGCCGAGCGTCTCCTTGACCCGGGCTTCGACGTTGGCGGCGCCAATCTTGGACAGGTCCACGCCCGCCGCCCCGTAGAGCCACTGGCGGTCCTTCCGCACGTCCGATGCCGCGGGACCGCTCTCGGCGGTGACCGCCGGCTTGAGATGGTCGCCAAGCGCCGAGGCGCTGGCGACCGGGATCGCCTGCGTGGTCCAGAAGAGCGACGCGACAACTGCCGCCACCACGCGTGTCCATCGTGCCATGGGTGTGTTCCTCCCTACTCGGTTTGCGCCGACGCTTGGGCGCTGTTGGCGATCGCCATGACCTCGTCAAAGCTGCCGCGGCCGCTCTTATACTTGAGGACCGCGCGGTAGAGCCGTTCGTTCGTGGGGCTGCTGACCTTGGGGGTGAGGACGACGGTGCCGACCCCCCGCTCGCGCAGCATCTTGGTGATCCGCGCGGAGTGGAAGCCGCCGGTGATCAGGACCGCCAGCGGCTCGCCGCTGTGCGTGAGCTTCGCGATGGCGTTCGTGATGAGCGCCTCATCGCGGTTCTGGGCGACCTCGTAGAATGTCTGCAGCGACGGCAGGGTCGTGCCCAGCGCCGCGAGGCCCGTGAAGGCCGGGACGGGCAGCCCCTGCTGCCGGAGCTGATCGGTCAGAAACCGCTCCCAACGGGAGACCATCTTGTCCGCCGCGCGGGTGGCGAGCCGCTGGTACTCCTGGGGGGTCAGGCGCAGATCGAGGAGTTTTTCGATCAGGTCGAGCTCCTCCAGAAGTGTCGCGAGCTGCTTGGCTTCCGGGGTGTCGGCCAGCGACCGGCGCAGCTCGCCGGCAAGCTGCTCGATCTCGGCGGAGAGCAGCGTCGGAGCCACGCGCTGGCTGAGCTTGAGGTACCGCAGGTAGGCGGAAAGATGTGGGTAGGCGGTCAGGTCCACGCGGGCGGCGGCGGCGAGCCGCTCGAGCGTCGCGTAGAACACCGGCGGCTTCACGCGGCCTTCCCGCAGGCCATCGGCTTCATCCACCAACCGCTCCAGCTCGGCCTCCGGCGTCGAGCCGCTCAATGCCCCAATGAGTCGCTGCTGTTCCTGCTGGACGCGCGGGAGCTGGATGGTCGTTTCGAGCTTCAGGACCTCGGCGAAACGTCCGACGTTCGGGTAGCCCTTGAGGTCCACCTGCCGCTGGGCGGCCAAGTCCGCCAGCGCCTTCACGTACTCGGTCAGGCTTAGCGTTCTCTCGGCGTAGGCCGCCGCCTGGTCCTCGAGGGCCAGGAGGTCCGGGGAGCTGAGCGTCGACCGCAGCGCGTCCGCCGCCCGGCGCGCGTCCGCGAGTGCTGGCTCGACCGAGGCCCGCAGCTCCTCCGCTTGGAGGAAGGCGTCGACGTTCTGGTCGTAGAGTCCGCGCGCCTCCACGCCCCAGAGGATGAGCGGGTGGTCGGAGATGATCTCCAGGTACTCTTCGGCGCTGATGATGCCGGCTTTGAGGTACTTCTCGCCGACCTGCCGGCGGTTGGCCGGCGGGCCGTACTCCCGTAGGTACGCCAGGCTCAGGTCCCCGGAGCCGCCTTCCACTAGGATGAGCTTGAGGCGGTAGCGCTGGACGAGGTGGTCGAGGATCTTCGCGATGTTCTTCTGGGCTTCGTAATTGGTGTGGGCGTCCTGGATGTGGATGATGAGCGGGGCGTGCGGGTCGGCGGATCTCGCGGCCGAGGCGTTCGGTGAGGTATTGCCGGCGCGGTGAGTCTCGGTGACGTAGCCGAGCGATTCCGGAATGGACACGTCCCACACGCGCAGCTCCTGCGCGCGGTGGCTGGGATGAGCGGGTTCCTGGGAAAGCGCTACCTTGGGGTGGCCAAAAAAGAGGATGAGCGTGGTGACCCACAAACGACAAACCGCCCCTTTCCCCATCATTGCCTCAGGCCTCCCACAGCCTTTGCGCCTCTTTAGGGGTGGTGCGCCCAAAAAATCTGTATGATTATATTGACTTTCAACATAGCTTGTCAAGAGTTTTTTTGTATATTTTGTTAGACTCATGACGACTTCCCTATATCGTAGTCGGACTACGATACGGGGCTGCCGACGGTCCTATCGTAGTCCGACTACGATAGGTGGCTAGGTGGAGGAGGTGGTCGCCAACACCGACGAGACCGCCTGCTCGATGGCATCCGCTGCGGCCAACGGATCGCCCGGCACCGGCCAGGGCAGCAGCTCCAATCGCTCCCACAGCGGGCGACGAATAGCGGGCAGCAGCCCTGGTCCGTCAATGTGGTACCCCATCCGCCACGTCCGCCACAGGTTCGAGCGCGTGACTAAGAGGAAGGTCGCTCCGCCCAGCGCCAGCCAGATCAGATCCGATCCAAGCTCAAACGGAATCAGGCCTGCCACACCGGGCAGCGCGAAGAACCCGCTAACCCCCCCTCTATCGACATCCGATGTCGATAGAGGGTCACGGTCGTACGCGTCCCGGAGCTCCTCGAACCGTCCCCGGTGGATGCGGCCCTCTCCGCCGTGCCGGACGATGAACTGCTGGAGGGGCTGCGGATACGCCTCCGAGCCGATGATCGCCAGGGGGAAGGAGGCCGCCATCTCGCGGGCCCCAAGCGCTTCGAGGAGCCAGAGGCCGATGGCCGCGAGCACCACGGACCGGAGCCCACGGGAAAGCGCTGAGCGAGGCCGGCACGACCTGCGCAGTGCCGCGATGTCCCTGCGCAAATCGCGCTCGATCGCCCGGAGCGGTTTCCCAATGGCGGAAAACTCCCACCGGAGCATGGCTAAGAGCTGGAAGAACGATCCCGATCTACCCGCGGTGTAGAACACCTGCAGGGTACGGGTCGAGTACGCCGCCCCTTGACCCGCCAGCTGGAAGTGCTGGAGGTTGAGGGCGATCTCGCTCGACGGCTGCATTTCGGCCACGGAGAAGGTGCGCTGATCCTGTGTCGCGACCCGCGGCTTGAGACGCGCAAGC
>CAYJWO010000162.1:0-3310 GCA_964373825.1 uncultured Planctomycetales bacterium | reverse complement strand
GACATGCCCGGATCGCCGGAGAAGAACTCGATCGCGCGGGTGCGCACCGACTTGTCCACCGCCAAGACACCTCCGCGGCCGTCCGCGGTGCGGCCCATGCGCACGCTGCCGTAGACCGTCTGGTCGCCCGTGTCCACGATGGTCGCCGGCTGAAACTCCGGCACCGTGCGGCCCTCCAGGACCTGGACCCCGTCGAACCGGCACTCGCCGTCGGTCCCCTTGCAGAGGAGGCGCAGCTTCACATCGTTGCCCGCGTTCGTCGTCACGAACTGGCCTGAATACATCGTGAAGACGCCCGCCGTCGAGGACCCGAGGGTCGTCAAGTGCTTGAAGGGCGCAATGATGACCGTCTCGCCAACGGTGTTGTGCGCCGCCGCCACGCTGCCCTCAAATGCGCGGATGAGCTGGGTGAACGTGGTGGCGGTCTTGCCGGTGTAGGAGATCCGCTCTGTGCCCACCAGCAGAACACCCGCCTCGGGGAAATTGGTGGTGCTCCCGACGGTGAGCGCCTTCGTGGAGGTGGCGTCGATCGCCGCGCCGAGCGTCGTCGAGGTTGCGATGTCCTCTCCGGAGACATCCACGATGGCTTCCGCGGTGTTGGTCCGCCGCATGAACGCGCCGACAGAATAGACGGTGGACGGTTTGAGATCGGAAATCGTCTGCTCAATGTGCGCGTCGTCATCCGGGGTCGACCCGTAGTTCGTCACGGTATCGTTGTACGCGGTCGCGCTGGCGGCATCACCGTCCTTGAGGGTCACCGCGCTCTTGCCGTGGTAGAACTCGTTCTGACGAAAGGCCGCGGTCAGGTTGGTCTGACTCGTGTCGAACAGCATCGGGGCGTTCTGGAACACCTGCCCGCCACGCCAGAGCCACTCGTCGGGCGAGAAGTTGTTCCATCCTCCCTGGAAATAGTAGCCGCCGCCGCCGCAGCCGCCGGTCGGGCAGCTCGCCGTCGAATCCGAGAACGCCTCGCTGGCGCTGAACGCCTCAAATGACCCGTTGCGCACCAAGTTGCGGAACTGCTGGGCGAATTGGCCGCCGGAGAAGCTAAACTGCTTGTTGTTGGGATCGTAGATGAACGATTGCTTGCTTGAGCCGCTGGTTCCACCGAAGCTGATGCCGGCCGGCGACGACCCGCGCAGCTCGAGCTGCTCGGCCGAAATCGCGTCGCTGAAGTAGAAGGCGCCGGTGCCCTTGCCGTCGATCACGTAGTCGTCGTCCCACCGGATGTACTCCCACCCGCCGGTCTCTGGCGACTCGCCGCTCGTGTTGTTCTTGCCAAGATACAAGATGCCGTCCGAGTTGGCCGTGGAATCCTCCGCGATGAACAGGCCGCCAGCCGGGGTCCCGGTGTTGATGCTCTTCGTATCGATGGTCACGTCGCCGGTGATGTTGACGTCAGCGCCGTCCGGGGCGATCGTCAGGTCGCTGGTGCCGTCAGTCGCGATGGTGGGTACGGTGGACGCCGTGTACAAGAGGATGTCATCCACCCCATCCCCGACCTGCATAGCGTTGGTCGAGGAGGTGGCGCCGTCGACCGTCTTGCCGTCGTCAAACGCGTCATCCAGCGTGTGCGAGGTCACCGAGGACGCCGCGACATTGCTCAGACCTGAACCGTTGCCGTAGAAAGTCCCGTCCGCTTCGATGTTGCCGGTCGCGTACACGTCGCCGCTCGTGGAGGTGTTGTTGAATGTGCCGGAACCAACCTTCAGGTCGTTCGTCCCGCTGACGGTGGTCGCCCCGGCGAGCGTCATCGCGCCGCCGTCCGCGATGGTCAGGACCGCCGTGCCACCATCGGCGAAGACCGCGATGTTGCCGGTGCTCGTTTGGTTCACATCGAGGGCGGCGCTCGACCCGCTATAGTCGAGATCAAGGCCCGTATTGAGATCCGCGAGGCTGCTGGGTGTCAGCGACAGGATGGCGGCGCTGGAATCGTTGACGCTGAAGGACTTGCCGCTGCTCAGCGTCCAGGTGACGTTCGTGCTGTCCACCGTGACGCTGGAGCCGTCATCGTAGGCCGCGTCGAGCGAATGGGTCACGGCGGTGCTGCTGTCCAGCGTCGCGGCGTAGAGCGTGCCGTCCACTTCAAGGTTGCCCTGGACGTAGAGGTCGGGGCTTGACGAGGCGTTGTTGAACGTGCCGCTGCTGTTGACCTTCGTGTCGGCGGCGATGCTGACTGGCTTGTTGATGTCGAGTTCGTCATTGGTCGCGTCCCAGGTGAGCGAGACATCCCCGCTGCCGCCCTCAATGACGAGTCCCGCGCCGTTGGCCGGCTCGGATCCGCTGGTGTTGTCGCTATCCACGGTCCAGGTCGTGTTCTGGGTGCCGGTCGTGGTCGTCGAACCGCCGATCGTGCCGCTGACCGTGAGGTTGCCGGCGACCACCACGTCGCCCTCTAAGTCCACGCTGAACTTGGAGCTTCCCGCGGCGTTTTGGACGTCGAGCAACGCGGTGTTGGCCGCGGGATCGGTCGTCGGCTTGATGACCAGGGCGACGCCGGAGCGCGTAATCGTCAACTTGCCCGAGGTGGAAGTGTCCACGTCCGTCCGCAGGAAGCTCGTGGAATCGAGGCCATCAACCTTGTCGGTGTTCATCGCGTACCCCACCGACATGAGCCGCTGGCGCGGCGTCATCTCGCTGTCGCTGCCCACTTTCACCGTCAGCCACAGCCCCTGGTTGAAGCTGACACTGCTCAAGCTGGTGACCGAGCCTAAGGGTGCGGTGAAGACGCCGTTCGTGTCTGGATCGATCGTCGCCTGCTCCTTCCAGACCTCTGTCCCGCCGGTCGCCGCGTCATACAGCTTGAACGTCACCGTCTGCGAATCTGTCACGGGGTTGCCGCTCTTGTCGGTCAGCTTGGCCTGGTAGTTGATGATCAGCGGAATCTCGGCCCGCACGGCTGAGCCCAGCGTGACCGGCAGCCATCCAGGGCCGGGCAGGATCGTCATGATCCCGGACACGACGCACGCGACGACCGACCGAAGGGGTTGCCATGCCTGCCTCATCGAACCTGCCCTCCCGTCTGGCCGGCGCTGAGAGCCGTGAACCCGCCGCCGGAAATTCGCCACTGGCTGCTCTCCATGGTCGCTGACGATGTCGCGTGCTTTCGGGAGGCGCGTCCGGACGACCCAGCACCGATGATCATGCCGACCATCCACACCCCCACCAGGGCGAACATGGCCATTCTGGCGACGCCCATTCGGACTGGCGGCCGGACGACCGGAGCGGCGGCCCGCTCCTCCACCGCCACCATCCGCGGGAACACCATGGTGAGAGCGGCTGCGTTCTTGACCGCGTAGAACCGCATGTT
>CAYJWO010000161.1:0-3311 GCA_964373825.1 uncultured Planctomycetales bacterium | reverse complement strand
CACGCCCCGTAGGGCGAGTTGAACGAGAACAGGCGCGGAGATAGTTCTTCGAAGCTGAACCCGCACGTGGCGCAGGCGTAGAGCTCGCTGAAGACAAGATCGCGACTGGCTGGAGGCTGGAGGCTGGAGGCTGGAGGCTGGGACGAGCCTCGAGCCTTGAGCCTCGAGCCTTGAGCCGCGTGGCTTACGACGACGATGCCGTGGCCCACATTGAGGGCGGTCTCGACGGATTCGGTCAAGCGCGCCTTCGCCGACCGCTCCACCGTCAGCCGGTCCACCACGGCCTCGATCGTGTGGGCGCGCTTCTTGTCCAAGGCAACCGGCTCGTCGAGATCGCGCACCGTTCCATCAACCCGCGCCCGGACGAACCCCTGCCGCTTGATGTCGCGGAACACCTCCGCGTGCTCCCCCTTGCGCCCCCGCACCACCGGAGCGAGGATCGTCAGCGGCGTGTCGGCGGGAAGTGCCATGAGCCGTGCGACGATCTCCTGCGCCGACTGCTGCTGGATCGGCTTGCGGCAGCGCGGGCAGTGCGGCTCGCCGGCCCTGGCAAACAGCACGCGGAGGTAATCATAGATCTCGGTCTGGGTGGCGACGGTCGAACGCGGGTTGCCGCCGGCGGCGCGCTGCTCGATCGCGATCGCCGGCGAGAGGCCCTCGATGGATTCCACGTCCGGCTTCTCCAGCCGCTCGAGGAATTGGCGCGCGTACGCCGAGAGGCTCTCGACATAGCGCCGCTGCCCTTCGGCGTAGAGGGTGTCGAACGCGAGGGAGGACTTGCCGGAGCCCGAGAGGCCGGTGATCACGATCAGGCGGTTGCGCGGCAAGACGAGGTCGATGGACTTGAGGTTATGCTCTCGGGCCCCTCGGATGCGAATGTCGTCAGGCATGTACGTAAAATCGGGGACAGTCACTCATTGCACGAGAAATGAGTGACTGTCCCCATCCTCCGTCAGCGACGACGGCTGCGCTTGCGGCGCTGGCCACCTCGGGACATCTTCGCTCGCGAGATGTCACCTCGCTTGTCAACGAAATAGAGGTAGCCGGCCTGCTTTCTTACGCCAACCTTTGCCACCTTCTCTGCCACGGTACGTCACCCCCTCTCCCACCTGTCTGATGCCTCACGCGCCGATCACCACCGGATCCAGCAGCCGACGCACCGCCAGCTGCGCCGAGTAGACCGCCAGCTCGCTGGTCTTCGGGTTCGCGCTGGGCCGGCTCTCCACCCGGCACTGGAGGCGGCCGGCCGCGCCCTCCACCTCCAGCTCGTGCACGTTGGTCCGCAGGCTAGGATCCGCGATGATGCGAATCCGCGCCCGGCCCCGCGGGCCAAGCGCGAGGGCGAGCGTCGCCGCCACGTTGGCGTTCTGAGGAAACGCCCGGATGGCCTGCTGGGGCGACCCATCGAAGAGCACGCGGGGTCGTTTCAATCCGGTCAACCGCAGGCCGCGCCGGCGGACGTACGGGGCGGCGGCCAGCGCCTGCGGCGGCTTGCGGCTGGTCAGCACCGCCCGACGGATCGGCCCCATCGCCAACGCGCCTACACCGTCCAAGCCGGCCAAGGCACCGCTGGGAATGTAGACGCGGCGCTCCGGGGACCGTGCGAGCCGGCGCCACGCGCGGTGTTGCAGCAGCCCCCCGGTGCTCATGACCACAAGACTGCGCCGACCGCGCAACGCCTGGGGCACGAGGCGCTGTGCCGCCTCGATCGAGGCGGTTTCCACAACGATGTCGCTGCGGCGAATGAGCGTGGAGAGCGGGACGATCGCGGGACGTGGAGTGAGGCGTCGCTGGAGGGCTTCCGCTGGCGAGCGCTGGACATCGTGCAGGGCGACCACGCGGGCGCGGCCGGCGTACTCACGCTGGATGAACACCGCCACCCCGCGGCCGATCGTGCCGCAGCCCACGAGGCCGATCCGGATCATCACGACGCGGCCAGGCTGGATGGCAGTGGCGCGTCATCGGGAGTCGTGAACTGTGGGCCGGTGGTGACGACCTGGTCGATGCGGTTGTGGTGGTCCAGCATGACGATCGTTGTCGTGAAGCGGGCGAGCTCGGCCTCATCGACCTGCGCGTAGGAGAGCACGATGACGTGGTCCCCCGCGCGGATCAGGCGGGCGGCCGCTCCGTTGGCGCACACGGTCCCCGAGCCCGGGGGGGCTTCAATGCAGTAGGTGACCACCCGCGCGCCATTGTCGAGGTCCAAGACGTGCACCTGCTCATACGGCACGAGGCGTGCGGCCCGCATGAGCTGGGTGTCGAGGCTGAGGCTGCCGGCGTACTCGACGTTGGCGTCGGTGACCCGCGCCTTGTGCAGTTTGGACTTGCAGATGGTGCGCATCATCGTCGTCGACGACATTATGGCACCTCGACGACGACGTTGTCAATCAACCGCGTCCGGCCAGCAGCCACCGCGCCCAACAGCACCAGGCGCCCGCGCGCCACGGGTCGCGGCTCCAGCGTCTCGGCATCCGCCACCGCCAGGTAGTCCACGCGCAGGCCGCCCACCGACGCCACGTGCCGCCGCATCGCGCGCTCCACCCGGGCGGCCCGCCGCTCGCCGCCGCGCAGCAGCACGGCACCCAGCTGCAGCGCCTGGAACAGCCCGGTCGCGCGGTGGCGGTCCGTCCGGCTCAGGAACGCGTTGCGCGAGCTCATGGCCAACCCGTCCGGCTCACGGACCGTCGGCAGCAGCCGGAAGGCCAGCGGCCAGTGCCAGTCCTGGATCATCCGCCGGATGATGAGCGCTTGCTGGTAGTCCTTCTGGCCAAAGTAGGCGCGGGTAGGCCGCGCCAGCTGGAACAGCAGGGCGACGACGGTGCACACGCCGCGAAAGTGGCCGGGCCGACGTTCGCCTTCCCAGCGCCGAGCCAGCGGCCCAGGCTCGACGGCCGTCTGGAAGCCCGGCGGGTAGAGCTCGCCGGTGGAGGGGGCGGCCACCGCATCCGCCCCGGCGGCGCGGGCCACCCGAACGTCCCGGGGGAGGTGGCGCGGATACCGGCGGAAGCCCTCCGTTGGCCCGAACTGCAACGGGTTGACGAACACTGTGACGATTACGGCATCGTTTTCCCGCCGGGCGGCGCGGATGAGCGAGGCGTGCCCTGCGTGGAGTGCTCCCATCGTGGGCACGAGACCGATGGATCGCCCCTGCCGGGACGCGCGGTCCACATAGGCGCTGAGCTGTCGAATTGTCCGGATAACGATCATGCTGGTGGTGTCTCGTGTAGCGGTAACGCGGAAACGGGCCTCCCGGCGAGCCCCGCGAGCGACTCGCGGGCGTCAGCCCGGCGGAGGCGGACGATCGGTGCTCC
>CAYJWO010000160.1:0-3313 GCA_964373825.1 uncultured Planctomycetales bacterium | reverse complement strand
CCTCGCCACGCAGCGGCCGTCGGTGGATGTGATCACCGGGGTCATCAAGGCCAACTTCCCGGCGCGGCTAGCCTTCCAGGTGGCCTCGAAGGTGGACTCCCGCACGATCCTCGACATGAACGGGGCGGACAAGCTCTTGGGCCGCGGCGACCTGTTGTTCCTGCCGCCGGGGGCGGCCAAGCCGGTGCGAGCACAGGGTGCCTTCGTGACGGACGCGGAGATTGAGCGGGTCACGACCTTCCTGCGCCAGCAGCAGTCCCCGGTGTACGACCCGCAGCTGCTGGAGCCGCAGCAGCCCGACGGGATGACGGCGGGAGAGCATGACGACATGTACGAAGCCGCGAAGCAGCTTGTGCTGGACACGGGCCAGGCGTCCACCTCGCTGCTGCAGCGCCGGCTGCGGCTCGGCTACGGCCGGGCGGCGAGGATTTTGGATGTCATGGAACAGGAGGGCATCGTCGGCCCGCCCCAAGGCAGCCGGCCGCGCGAGGTCCTCGTGACCCGGCAGGCGCTGGAGGGGCGCGAGGCGTCATGAGCGCCGGGGCTACGTTGCGGCAGGCGCGAACGGAGCGCCGCGTAGCATTGGGGGACGTCGCCCAGGCGACCAAGATCCAGCCGTGGGTGCTGGAAGCCCTGGAGGGCGACCGCCTCCAGGAGCTCATGAGCCCTATCTACGTGAAAGGTTTCGTGGCGTCGTACGCGCAGTTCCTCCATCTGGCTCCGGAGCCGCTGATCGCGCAGCTCGCGTGGCCCCCCACGGTGCCGCAGGCCACCCTCCCTCCGGCGACCCTCGACCGGCGTTGGCGCCTGCGACTGCCGATGGTCGCCCCGCGCCGGCTGGCGACGGTGGCGGTTGTGGCCGCCGCCGCGGCACTGGTCACTATCGTCCGGCCGCTGTCGTGGTTTTCGAAGGTATCGTGGCCGGCGATCCGGTTGCCGCAGATCGCCAGTCTCAGTGTCGGGCGCGAGATGCCGCCGGCTCCGCCGCCGGCCCTCTCCATCGCCCCCACGCAGCCGCTTCAGTTGACGCTCACGGCGCGCCGGGGCACGTGGGTTCGGGTGCGGTCGGATGGGAAGCTGCTCGCGCAGCAGCGGCTGCCGCGGGGGGCGCAGGAGCGCTGGTCCGCCGCCCGGCAGCTCGAGCTGATTGTCGGCGATCCCGGCCATGTGGAGCTGACCCTCAACGGCACCTCGATCAGCCCGTTCGTCCTCGCCCACCAGGGGCGGGTGCTGGTGACCCACCGCGGCATCCAGCCGCTGGCGGACGGCGAGTGATCCGCATGTCCAGCGGTGAGACAGTTCGGCGGGGTGGCGCGACAAATGGCCGTCAGCATCGCGTCAGCCTCATCAGCCTCGGATGCCCTCGCACGCTGGTGGACTCCGAAGTGTACCTTGGGCGGCTGCGGCAGGCCGGCTACCAGGTGGTGGACGACGTGGAGGATGCCGACGTCGCCATTATCAACACCTGCAGTTTCATCCAGGAAGCGATTCAGGAATCGGTGGACACGGTGCTGCAAGCGGTGGCGCTGAAGCAGCAGGGCCGGCTCAAGGCCGTGATTGCCGCGGGCTGCCTGGTCCAGCGGTTCAAGGAGGGCGTCATCAAGGAATTGCCGGATGTGGACGGCTTCGTGGGCGTCGACGGGTTCGCCGGCATCGAGACGGTCGTCGAGCGGGCCCTGCGCGGTGAGCGACCGCGGTGGCTGCGCGCGCGGCCACAGATGTTCGACTGGCAGGCTCCCTTGCGCCGGGAGCCGCTGACCCTCCGCCACTATGCCTACCTGAAGGTCTCCGAAGGGTGCCTCAAGGGGTGCGCGTTCTGCATCATCCCGAAGATCAAGGGGCCGCTCGTGAGCCGTCCCATCGACGATCTCGTGGAGGAGGCGACTCACCTGGTGCAGGAGCGGGGGGCTCGCGAGCTCATCGTCGTCGGGCAGGACACGTCGGACTACGGCATGGACCGCTACGGGCGGCCCCGCATCGCCGAGTTGCTGGCGGCCCTTGCCAAGGTGGACGGGGTGCGGTGGATTCGGCTGCTGTACTGCCACCCGCGGGGGATCACCGACGACCTGATCCAGACGATTCGCGATGAGCCGCGTCTCTGCAAGTACCTCGACACGGCGATTGAGCACGCGGACGACGAGGTGCTGCGGCGCATGAACCGGCAGATGACGCAGGGCCGCCTGCGGGAGACCATCGCCCGCCTGCGCGCCCAGGTCCCGGCCTTAGCCCTGCGGACGTCGGTCATCGTCGGGTTCCCCGGGGAGACGGACGCGGCGTTTGAAACCCTCCTGACGTTCTTGCGGGAGGTGCCGTTCGAGCGGCTGGGCGCCTTTCGCTTCTCGCGCGAAGAGGGCACCGCGGCGTTTGCGGCTCCAGATCAGGTGCTGGCGGCCGTAGTTCAGGAGCGCTACGACCGGCTCATGGCGCTGCAGCGGGACATTGCCACCGCGGTGAACGCCCGCACCGTCGGCACGACGCAAGAGGTGGTGATCGACGAAGCCGACCCGGACGATGCCCGGCAGTTCGTCGGACGGAGCGCCGCGGACTGCCCGGAGGTGGACGGTATCGTGTACGTCCAGAGCGATCAGCCGATTGCTCCGGGCACCTGGGTGCCGGTCCAGATCACGGACAGCTATGAGTACGACCTCGTCGGCCGCGTCGTCGGCCCGGCGGACCAGGCGCGCAGCTGGGCCGTCTAAGGGCGCCTCATAGAACGACCGTCCGGCACCGCCCCGAACCCCGAACCCCGAACCCAGGCTCATGTTGATTGGCGCTCTCACTCTCCCGACAGCGCTCAGTCTCCTCCGCATCGCCCTCACCGTCGTCGTCATCGCGTGCCTCTTCGTTCCCGGCGAGATTCCCAAGCTCTTAGCGTTGGCCGGGTTTCTGGTGGCCGGCATGACCGACTGGCTCGACGGATTCTTGGCCCGCCGCTGGCATCAGGAGAGCGCCTTGGGAGCGCTCCTCGACCCCATCGCTGATAAGGTACTGGTGCTGGGCAGCTTTTTTGCATTCGCCGCGCTGGACCTCGTGCCGGTCTGGATGGTCGTCGTCATCCTGGCCCGCGAGGTGCTCATCACCGGCCTCCGGCTGATCGCCGCCGGTCGGCGGGTCGTGCTGGGCGCGGAGCAAGCGGGCAAGCAGAAGACCTTGGCCCAGATGATCACGATCGGGGTGATCCTGCTCCTTCGGCCGACCGAGGGCCCCGGTGAGCTGCTCGGGACGTCGCGAGCACTGGTCCTCGCGTGCCTGTGGATCGCCATGTTCCTGACCATCACTTCGGGGGCGAGTTTCCTCTGGCGCAATCGCCGGG
>CAYJWO010000159.1:0-3320 GCA_964373825.1 uncultured Planctomycetales bacterium | reverse complement strand
GACAAGTGACAAGTGACAAGCACAAGGACTGAAACGACGAGAGACCGCCTGATGCTGGTCAGATAACGCTGTGTCTGCATCACCATGCTCCCCTGGGACTCCTGCTGTCCTCGCGTCACGTCTCACCTATCCCTTGTCACTTGTTGCTTGTCGCTGGATTAGAAGCCCCGGCTCACGTTGAAGTGGAACCGCGGCTCGCGCTCCTCCCCCGCCACATCCGAAATGGGAAACCCGACATCCAGCCGTAGGGGGCCGATCGGGGTGTTCACCCGCGCCCCCACACCGGCACCCGCCTTGAACGACTCGCCGAACTCGTCGATCCGTCGCCAGACGTCCCCGATGTCGAAGAACGCGGTCGCCTTCAAGATCGGCCGCCCCCGCTCGTCCCGCAACACCGTGAACACTTCCTCCAGGGTCGCCAGCGCCATCGCCTCGCCGCCGATCGGATCGTTCGTGCTCGCATCGCGGGGGCCGACGCGACGCTCCTTGAAGCCACGGATCGTCGTCGAGCCGCCCCCGAAGAACCGCTCGAAGATCGGCACCTCGCTAGACTCATCGTACGCATCCACGATCCCCGCGCGCGCCCGCGCTTCCAGCACGAAGCGATCGCTCTGCGGCCAATAGGTGCTTCCGCCGCCCTGGAGCCGGAAGAAGCTGTTGTCTCCCTGGAAGAGCCCGCCGGCCAGGTCGCCGCTGGTGAACGCCGTCCAGCCGCGCGTCGGATCGAACCGGTTGTCCACGGCGCTGAACGACAGCGACGTGCCGACGACGCTCGTGTTGGAGCGACCCGCCTCCGCCTTGAGGTCCGCGGAGGCCCCCGTGATGACGTCGGAGATCTCCGTCCGGAACAACTGGTAGCTCACCACCCCGCTGAGTTCGTCGGTGAACTCTTTGCCCAGCCGCAGGCCCCCGCCGCGCCGCTCCTCCTCATACGCCAACCCGAGGTCGCTGCTGCGCTTTCGCGTGCGGTTGAACGCGTCGATCCCAAACGACACCGGCCGGTTGAAGATCCACGGCTCCGTAAACGACACGTCGAAGTTTCGCCGCACGCTGCCGATCTCCACCCGGAACCGCAGATCTTGCCCCGCCCCGATGAACACCGGCGGGTTCCTCCAATCGAAGTTGCGCTGCTCCAGCTCGATGAGCCCCACGAGCTTGTCCACGGAGGAGAACCCTCCGCCGAAGCTGAAGCTGCCGGTCTTGGCCTCCTTCACCGACACGACGAGGTCCTCGCGCTCCGGATCGCTGGTCGGTTCGGTGGCGACGTCGACCTCTTCAAACAACCCGAGGTTGTTGAGCCGCTGCACGGAGTTGCGGATCTTCGCCCCGTCGAACACGTCGCCCGGGTAGATCCGCAACTCGCGGCGCAGCACGACGTCTTTGGTCCGCACGTTGCCCCGCACCTGCACCCGGTTGACCGTCACCGAGGAGCCCTCGACGACCCGATACGTCAGGTGGACCCGGTGAGCCGTCGTCTCCATGCGGGGGTCCGGATCGACCTCTGCTTTGATGTAGCCGCGGTCCCCGTAGTACTCCTTGATGAGCCGCAGGTCCTCGCGCAGCGCGTCCGGCGAGAAGACCGCACCCGGCTTGAGACCGATGAGCCGCCGCACCTCGACCTCGGGGAACCGCTGCACGCCCTCGAGGACCACCTGCCCCACGCGATACGGCTCGCCCTCATCGATCGTCAGATGGATGAACAGCTCGCGGCGCCCCGACGGCTCGCTGAGCACCCGCGAGGCCACCGCGACGTCCTGGTAGCCGTGCTGGCGGTAGAAAGCTCGGACGCGCTCTTCGTCCTCCTTCAGCACCTCGGCCTGGTAGCCGCCGCCGAGCACCCACCACCGCCGCTTCGTCTTGAGCAGCCGGCGGATCCGGCGATCCGCAAACGCCTGATTACCTTCCACGAGCACGCGCGAGACGCGCATCCGCGGCCCTTCGTCCACCAGCACGTAGAGACGAACGACGTTGGCCGCCTCATCGGGCTCTACCCGCGAGAGGACCTCGCTCTGCGAAAATCCCCGCCGGCGGTACTCGTCTTGGATGCGGTCGAGGCCGTCCTTGATCGCGCGCGGGTTGTAGAGATCGCCCTCCCGCACCTCCAGGAGCTCCCGCAACCGCTTCGCATGCAGCACCCGATGGCCCGACAGCTCCACCGCACTCACCTGCGGTTTCTCGCGCACGACGAACGTCAGCTGCAGCCCGTCGGCCGCCGGCTGCGTCTCGGCCTGGACGTCGGTGAAGTACCCCGTGGCGAACAGCCGGCGGATGTCGTCGCTGACGACCGCGGCCTCGTAGGGCATGCCAGGCTTCATCTGCACCTTGGCGAGGATCGTCTCCTCCGCCACCACCCGAGCCCCGCGCACCGCCACCGCCACGACGCGGCGGCCCGCAGTCGCTTCCGCGCCGACGTCCTGGGCGCCCGCCGGGCCGCTGGCCAGCAGGAGTACCGCCAGCGGGCCCACGAACGACCAGCTGTCTTTCTGCCGACGCATCACTCGGCAGGCCCCGTTAGGTCTGGGCGAGCGTCTCAAAGCGGGTGTAGTCCCGAATGAAGGCCAGTTTCACGGTGCCGGTCGGTCCGTTGCGCTGCTTGGCGATGATGACTTCCGCCACCCCGCGGTTCTCGTCCGTCGGGTTGTAGTAGTCCTCACGAAACAACATCAGCACGACGTCAGCGTCCTGCTCGATCGCCCCAGACTCCCGCAGGTCCGACAGCCGCGGCCGGAACGTCTCGCGTCGCTCCGGTGCTCGGGAGAGCTGGCTGACGGCGATGACCGGCACGTTGAGCTCGCGGGCCAGCGCCTTCAGCCCCCGGGAGATCACCGAGATCTCCTGCTGCCGGTTTTCGGCGTAGGCGGAATCGCTCATGAGCTGCAGGTAGTCGAGGATGATGAGCCCGATGTTGTGCCGGCTCTTGAGCCGCCGGGCCTTCGCCCGCAGCTCGAGGATTGACACCCCCGGCGTGTCGTCGACGAAGACCGGGGCTTCTGACAGCTTCCCCGCGGCCTTGGTCAGCGTCGGCCAATCGCTGGTCGAGAGCATTCCGGAACGCACGCTGTGGGCGTTGATGCGCGCGTGCGAGCACAGCAGGCGCTGCACGAGATTCTCCTTGGACATCTCGAGGCTGAAAATCGCCACCCCCGTCTTCTCCGTCAGGGCGACGTGCTCCGCCACCCCCAGGGTAAAGCTGCTCTTGCCCATCGCGGGCCGTCCGGCCACCACGATGAAGTCCGTCGCCTGCAGCCCCGCGAGGGCTTGATCGAGCTCGGTGAAGCCGGTCGGCAGCCCGGTGATCGCGCCCTTGCGCTGGTAGAGGG
>CAYJWO010000158.1:0-3333 GCA_964373825.1 uncultured Planctomycetales bacterium | reverse complement strand
GAGCGTCTCGGCGATGAGGTCCTTGGCGGTCAGGTGGGTGTTGCGGATGATCGCGGTCTTCGTCGTGCGGTCCAGCTTCTGGAAGAGGACGCGCGAGAGCATGGTCTTGCCGGAGCCGATCTCGCCGGTGATGACCACGAAACCCCGGCGTTCCTCGATGGCGTAGACCATGTGGTTGAGCGCGTCCGTGTGCTTCGCCGAGGGGTAGAAGTACCGCGTGTCCGGCGTCATCGCGAACGGCTTTTCCTTGAGCCCGAAGAACGCCTCGTACATCACAGGCCCCAGCGCACGAGCAGCCGATCCACGCGTCCCCAGAGCGGTGCGACGACGTACACGCGGAATCGCTGGAAGTTCTTCTTCACCGACATCCAGCTCATCCGCCGCCGGTACTGCGCTTCCAGATCGTCGTGCGTGACGATGGTCGAGATGGACCCGACGACCGGCATCCCCAGCACCGCCTGCAAATCCTCGGCGGTCTGGAACGACTGGTCGAGATACTCGGCGACGAACGCCGCCCCGGCCCCCACCATCATCCCGAGCAGCAGCGAGAAGATGAAGATCTTCACGTGGTTCGGGCGCACCGGCTTCAGGGGCAACCGGGCCGGCTCGAGGATCTTGAACTTCGTGCCCTCTTCCGATTCGCCGAGCCGCTGGGTCACCTTGGCCTGCTCCAGCCGCTCCTTCATGCTCTGGTACGTCTTGCTGTGCACCTGGTAGTCGCGGGTCAAGCGCGCGAGCTCCTGCTCCTCCCGCGGAGAGAGCGACAGCGACGCCCCGCTGCTCATGAGCCCCAGCAGCCCCGGGTCGGCGTCGGGGCTGGCCGAGACCACGACCTGGGGGGCGACCCCGTCCGGCGTCTCGGCGGGGCTGTCCAGCCGGGCCACCCACGCCTTGTACGCTTCCTTCGCCGTCCGCACGGTCGGGTTGATCTCGCCGCGCGTGTCGGCCTCCGGCTGATCGAGCGCCTGGACGAGGTCCTGGTAGATCGCGGGATCCGCGCCCTGGGCGAGCGCGGTGATGATGACGCGCTTGATCTCGTCGTTGCGCTTCTGCTTGAGCTCGTTGATGCGGTGCTGGACCTGGACGACGACCGGGTGGAACTCGGTGTTGTCCACGAACAACTGGGCGAGATTGACCTCCAGCTTGACGATCTCGTCGTTGAGCTGGTTCGCCACGGGCATCTGCATGACGTAGAGCTCCTTGAAATCCCGCAGGGCCCGCTCCGCATCCTCCAGTTTCTTTTTGTAGACGACCATTTCGCTCTCGATGAAGGTGATGGCCGTCTCCGCCTCGGCGCTCTGCGACTCGACGTTGCGGTCCATGTAGATCTGCGTCAAGGTGTTCACGAGCAGCTGGGCGCGCTTCGGTTCCCGGTCTTCGTAGCCGAGCATGACGAGGTTGCCGCCGCGCATCCCGACCTGGACGTCCCGCTGGAGGTCCTTGATGAGCCGCTCGAACGCGATCGGGCTGCGGGCCCGCTTGTCGAGGCCCAGCTCGTGGGTGAGGCGGCTCAAGCTGGTCCAGCTGAGCATCTCCTCGCGCAGCGTGCGCAGCCGCTCGCCCACCGGCGTGTAGATGGCGAGCCCTTGGATGAGCGGGTTCATGACGTTTTTGTCCTCGACGAGCAGCACCGCCTCCGCCCGGTAGTACTTGGGCAGGAAGAGCCCGACCACCATCGAGACGAGGACGATCACCGCCGTCGGCGCGATGAAGAACATGCGCCGCCGGATGATGATCGCCAGGTAATCCTGCCAGCCGACGCGCGTGTCCGTGTAGCTGTCGGTCGTCACGGGGTCCGCCATGGGGGCCGCTCCCTTAGAACGTCGCGAGGCGAGCCGCCGTCGCCCCGCGGGTCACCGGGCTGAGGAGCGCGGTCAGGAAGTCGTTCACCTTGCTCAGCACGGTCGATGGCACGACGACGATCTCGCCCGCCGTCAAATCCACGTCGTCCTTGAGCTTGCCCTTGTAGAGGATGCGCTTGAGGTTGATCACGCGGACCAGGGGGTCGTTGAGATCCGGCTTGATGACGTGCACGCGGCTCAAGGCCGCTCGCGGCGTGGGGAGGCCGGCCGCCAGGATCGCCTCGCGCAGCTTGATGACGTCCCCGCGCATGATGAACTTGCCGGGGCTGCCGACTTCGCCGATCACGTAGACGACTTTCGAGTTATAGCCGATGATCGTGACGTTGACGATCGGCACCCGGACGTACTTCTGAAGCAGCTTCTCCAGCACCTGCTGCACCTCGTACTTGGTCAGCCCCGCCACCGGGATGTCGCCGAGGTAGCTGTACTGGATGCGGCCGTCGAACCCGATGAAGAAGTTCCCGGTGAACTCCGGCTGGTTCTGCACGTCGATGCGGATGAAGTCATCCCGGCCCAGCGTGTAGAGCCCTTCGCCCACCACGCCCGTGATGTAGACCGTGGGGAGTTCCGAGGGTGTACCGGCAGCCGCCGAGGCCGTGCCGTTCGCCGGGATCGCCGCCTGCACCGCGGGGGTCGCCATCCCACCACCTGGCGTCGCCGCCGGTGGCGGCGGTGCGCCAAACGCACGGCCCGCAGGGCCCACACCAGGTGGTGGGACCAACGGCAGCGGGGCGGCGGCGGCCGTCCGGCCGGGGATGGCCGCCTCCAAGGCGCTGGTCGGGATCGGCTTGTAGCCGATCACGTTGCCGGTGGAATCCGGGCGAGCCTGGTACCCGGGTTCCGTGTTGAGCGGCGCATACGAAAACTGGCTGTCGTCATCCCCGGCCAGGGCCACGCCGGCCACCATGCAGCAGGTCAGCGCGACCCCGAGACTCCATGCACGCGATCCGTTGCCCATTGAAAGACTCCTCCTCATCAGTAGACGGCCTCGACCAGCGTTTTCATCTCTTGGAGCTCTTCCGGGCTGTAGACCCTCCAACCGCGCCAATCCCGCTTGGCCGGCTTGATCTTTCCGGTCTTCTCCCAGCGGGTGATGGTCTTTGGCGTCACACCTAGCTCCTCTGCGACGTCCGTGATGCTGAAGCGCCCGTCGAGCGTCATGCCGTTCATTCCTCCTGCCTGCTAATGGTTTTTCTCACTAGGACTGTCTATGACAGTCATAGAAGCACCGGTTATGCCATGCAGACTAATTGAGGAGAAACAATTTATGTAACTAATTGATAATATGTGGGTTACATATGTAAAAAGAGTAATGGTGATATTGCTTTGCATCTAAGTGGAAGTGTGGGGTCTAATCGATCTGTTGAGAAAATCCAACAGACAGTCCGGCAGGATGCCACAACCTGAAGGGATAATCTACCTAGGAGGGAAAGGCCGCTAGGACTGAATCCAGAAACTCGAGTTCTTCATG
>CAYJWO010000157.1:0-3333 GCA_964373825.1 uncultured Planctomycetales bacterium | reverse complement strand
CCGGATCGTGCCGAGACCGGCTTCGGCTTCCGAGGCCCGCGCCCGGTCAATCTGACCGGTCAACAGCGGAATCCCGACGCCGGCCAGGACGCCGACAATGATCACGACGACCAACAGCTCGACGAGCGTGAACCCCGCCTGTCGCTTACTCCTTTCCATCGTGCCTCCTCCTTCATTGCCGTGAGCATCCCGCTCACGTGCCTCACCTGACGTGCAGACTCCCACAGTCTGCCGCTGTGGCCCAGGCCCTCGCCTGGACCGATCCGTTGCGTCACCCGCGCAACGCCGCTCCCAGCGAGAAGACCGGCAGGTACATTGCCAGCACGAACACCAGCACGAACATGCCAATCGCGATGATCAGAATCGGCTCGATGAGCGAGTTGATCGTCAGCAGCATGGCGTCCACGCGGGACTCGTAGAACTCCGCCACCTTCTCCAGGAGGCTGCTGAGGCTGCCGGTCTCCTCCCCGGCGGACACCATGCGGATCGCCATGTTCGGAAAGAACTTTCGACGCTTCAAGCTGGCCGCGATCTTGCTCCCTTGTAGGATCTCCTCGCGGGAGTCCGCCACCGCCTTGGCGACCACGCGGTTGCCCGCCGTCTCCTCGGCCAGCTCAAGCGCTCGGTTGACCGGAATGCCGCCGGCGAGCAGGATGGCGAAGCTGCGGCAAAATCTCGCCACCGCCGCGCGCTGCAACAGCGGCCCGAAGACCGGGACGGCGAGGCTGAGGCGATCCAGCACGAACCGCCCGGTCGGGCGCCGCCCCCACAGGACGAGCGCCAGCACCCCGGCGGCCGAGCCGACGAGCAGCCAGGGCAGGTTGTGCAGCACGAAGGCGTTGACGCCGAAGACCGTCTCCGTCAGGCGCGGCAGCTTGGCGTTGAAGCCGCTGTAGATGTCGCGAAACCACGGGAGGAGCCAGAAGGTGGCGATCGCCATGACGACGAGGAAGAACCCGCACAGGAAGATCGGGTACGTCAGAGCCGCGCGGACCTTGCGAAAGAGCTGGTCGCGCCGCTCCAGGTAGCCGGCGAGCTGCGCTGAAATCTCCGCCAGGCTGCCGCTTTCCTCCGCGGCACCGATCAACGCGACCACCATCGTCGAAAAGACGCCGCGGTGCCGGGCCAGGCTCTGCGAGAGGTTCAGCCCTTCCCAGAGGCTCGCGACGATGTCGGTGAGGACGGCCCGCAATCGGCGATGCTCGACCTCTTCGGCGATGGCTTGGAGCGCTTCGATGACCGGGAGCCCGGCCGCGATCATGGTGGCGAACTCCCGCCAGAAGATCGAGAGTTCCGCGGTGCTGACCCCCCCCTGAACACCGAGGCGTAACCGCCACCCCGGCATCCGCCGGGCCGCGGCCCGCGGCGCAGTGCCGTAGGCCGGCAGCTCGTCCACCTGGGCGGCGGTCAGCCCCTGCGTCTTGAGCTGCTCCAGCGCCTGCTGGCGCGAGGGAGCCTCCATCACCGCCGTGACGCGATGGCCGTCTGCGTTGCGCGAAACGTAGGTGAACCTAGGCATCACCGATGCGCCAACGCGGGCGTCTCACGCGCCACGAGCTGGTCGAACTCCTTCTGGCGCGTCGTGTAGAGGCGCGCTTCCTCCAGCGAGACAGCACCGCTGCGAAAGAGCTTCAACAAGGCGTCGTTCATCGTCTGCATGCCGTCCTCGGCGCCAGCCTGGATGACCGAGTAGAGCTGCTGGAGCTCGTTCTTGCGGATGAGGTTGCGCACCGCCGGGGTGATGTCGAGCACCTCCGAGGCCAGGACCCGCCCGCCGCCGAGGCGCGGCACGAGCTGCTGGACGAGCACGCCCAGGAGCGTCAGCGAGAGCTGCACCCGGACCTGCTGGTGCTGGTCCGGCGGGAAGACGTCGATGATGCGGCTGATCGCCTGCTGGGCGTCGCCGGTGTGCAGCGTCGCCAGGACCAGGTGGCCCGTCTCCGCGAGCTGCAAGGCGGTCTCGAACGTCTCGCGGTCGCGCATCTCGCCGATCATGATGACGTCCGGCGACTGGCGGAACACCCGGCGGAGCGCTTCGGGAAACGAGGCGGTGTCCACGCCGACTTCCCGCTGCTCGATCGTGCAGGTGTTGTGCCGGTGGACGTACTCGACCGGGTCCTCGATCGTCACGACGTGGTAGTGCTTGCGCTCGTTCAAGAAGCGCAGCATCGCCGCCTGGGAGGTGGACTTGCCGCTGCCGGTCGGGCCGGTGGTGATGAGAATGCCGTGCGGGGCGAGGAGCCAGCGGGCGACGATCTGCGGTACCCCCAGCGAGTCGAGTGTCGGGATCTCGTAGGGCAGCATGCGGATCGCCACCCCGACCGCGCCGCGCTGCTGGAAGATGTTCACGCGAAAGCGCGCGATACCTTCGATGCCAAACGACGTGTCCAGCTCGCGCTCGCGCTCGAAGCGCCGCTGCTGCTCCTCCGTCAGGAGGCTGTACGCGAGCCGCCGCGTGTCGTCCGCGGAGAGCGGGGCTGTCCCTTCGAGCGACTTGAGGTCGCTGACCACGCGCAGCAGCGGCGGCTGGCCCTCGGTCAGGATGAGGTCGGCGGCTTGGCACTCGATCATCCGGTCAAT
The DNA here is from genome assembly GCA_964373825.1 of uncultured Planctomycetales bacterium. GTDB lineage: Bacteria > Omnitrophota > Gorgyraeia > Aquiviventales > Aquiviventaceae > CAYJWO01. The sequence goes on along the minus strand of CAYJWO010000157.1, from coordinate 753 downwards.
CCACTGGCGCAGGGCTCCGTTGGGCGTCGGCATGGGTCGCTCCTATTCGAGGAATTCGGCCTGGGTCGCGCAGACGCTCAGCGCCTCGTCCAGCGTGGTCAGGCCCTCGGCCACCTTGTTCAGGGCGCTCTGGAGCAGCGTCTGGAGCCCGTCTTGCTGTGCCGCGCGCTTGAGCTCGTGCAGCTTCGCCCCCTCGGCGATGAGCGCCTTCAGGCGCTCGGTCACGACGAACTGCTCGTAGATCGCCACCCGGCCACGATACCCGGTTTGGCCGCAGCGGCGGCAGCCCCGGCCCCGCCGGCAGCGCTCGCCCGGCACGGCCTTGCCGAGCCGCTCCAAGCGCGCCAGGACTTCCGCCGGGGGTGGCGCGGGCTCGGGGCACTCCTCGCAGATGCGGCGCACGAGCCGCTGCGCCATGACGAGGTTGAGGGTCGCGGCCAGCAGGTACGGCTCGACGCCCATGTCCGTGAGGCGGCTGACGGCGGACACGGCGTCGTTCGTGTGCAGCGTCGAGAGCACCAGGTGGCCCGTGAGGGCGGAGCGGATGCAGATGTCGGCCGTCTCGCGGTCGCGCATCTCGCCGACCATGATGATGTCCGGGTCCTGGCGGAGGATCGAGCGCAAGCCCGCGGAGAACGTGAGGCCGATGTCCGGCTTCGTGTGGACCTGGTTGATCTGCCGGATTTGGTACTCGACGGGGTCTTCGATCGTGACGATGTTGCGCGTGGGGGTCTTGATGGCGTTGAGCGCGGC
>CAYJWO010000156.1:0-3360 GCA_964373825.1 uncultured Planctomycetales bacterium | reverse complement strand
CTTGGTCTTGGAGCCGCCGCCTCCGGCCGGGACGGCCGGGCCCGCCGAGCCCAGGAGCGTGATGACCTCGTTGCGCACGCGGTTCAGGTCCAGCCCGAGGTTCATCAGGACCTGCGAGGCCACGCCCTCGCCCTCGCGGATCAGGCCGAGCAGGAGATGCTCGGTGCCGATGTAGTTGTGGCCGAGCGAGCGGGCCTCCTCCATCGCCAGCTCGATGACCTTCTTGGCCTTGGGCGTGAAGGGGATATCGCCGGAGACCATCGTGCTGGGCCCGCTCTGGACGAGCTTCTCCACCTCCAGGCGGATCTTCTCCGGCGAGAGGCCCAGTTTTTGGAGGACGGCGGCCGCGACGCCCTCGCCCTCGCGGATGAGGCCCAGCAGGATGTGCTCGGTGCCGATGTAGTCGTGGTTGAACCGCTTGGCCTCTTCCTTGGCCAGCAGGATGACCTTGCGCGCCCGTTCCGTGAACTTGTTGAACATGGAGTCGGTTACCCTTTCGTTGGCTCGAACCGCTGCCGGATGAGCAGCGCCCGGGTGGCATCGCGATCTTTGGCGGTCAGCGTCTTGCCCTTGAGCTTCTGCAGGTGGGCCGGCTGCGAGAACAGGAACAGCTCGTTGACGACGGCGCGGTCCACGCCCTCGAGCAGCCCCAAATCCACGCCGAGCCGCACCGCCGAGAGCAGGTCCAGCGTCTCGCCGGAGCTGATGGTGCGCGCGTGCTTGAGGATGCCGAGCGCCCGCCACACCCGATCCTCGAGCTGCAGCTTGTTGTGCGTCGTGAGCGAGTCGCGCGCGTTCTGCTCGTGCTCGATGATCTGGCGCAGGATGCGCTCGAGGTTCTCGATGAGCTCTTCCTCGGTGCGACCGAGCGACACCTGGTTCGACATCTGGAAGAAGTTCCCCGACGCCTCGGTGCCCTCCCCGTGCAGCCCGCGGGCGGTCAGACCCAGCTTCGTGATCGTGTGGAGCGCCTTGTTGATCTGCTTCGTCAACACGAGGGCCGGCAGGTGCACCATGACGGACGCCCGCATGCCCGTCCCGGTGTTCGTCGGGCAGCACGTGAGGTACCCCCAGTCGCTGGAGTAGGCGTACGGCAGCAGCTCTGAGAGCTCATCGTCCAACTGGTCGATGAGCGCCCACGCGTCGGTGAGATTCAGGCCGGACTTCAGCACCTGGAGGCGCAGGTGGTCCTCCTCGTTCACCATGAGGCTGATGAGCTCGCCTGGCCCGATGGCCACCGCCTTCTGCTCGGGGTTGACGATGTGCTCGCGGCTGACGAGGTGCCGCTCGACGAGGAACTGCCGGTCCACCTCGCTGAGCTCCTTGATCCGGGCCACCAGCGAGTCTTTGAGCGTCGTGGTCTGCGGGAGGGCGTCGACGACTAGCTGCAGCACTTGGGCTTGGGACTCCTCGGTCGCCCGGGTGGCGAACAGGTACTCCTCGAGATTTCGGGCCAGCCGAATGCGGCTGGACATGATGATCTCGGAGAGCGGCCCGACCCCCCGGAGCCACTCGCTCGGATGCGTCAGCAGGTCGTCCAACGTGTTCGCCATGTCGCGTCTCACCGGAGCGGGCGCGTCACCGCGCCTTGCGCTTCGTCGTCTGTTCCTTCTGTTGTTCCAGCCGCCGGATGTGATCCCGCAGCCGTGCGGCCTCCTCGAAGTCCTCCGAATCGATGGCGTGCTCGAGGCGCCGCTTCAAATCGTGGAGCTCGATTTTCGTCTTGGGCCGCCGTGGCCCCCGCATCGGGGACTTGCCCAGGTGCACCGGCGAGCCGTGGATGCGCTTGAGCAGCGTGCCAAGGCTCTGTTTGAACGCCGGGTAGCACTCGGAGCAGCCCAGCCGGCCGATCTTGCGGAACTCCTCGTAGCGCATCCCGCAGTTCGCGCACGTGTCGGCGGCGGTCTCTTCCAGCTCCTGCGGGGGCTTGCCCACGTCGGCCAGGCCGGACAGCAGATCCGCCAGCCCGAAGTGGCTTTCGACCTGGGCACCCTTCTGGTTGGCGCAGGCCTCGCACAGGTGGAGCTCCGTCAACTGCTCGTTGACGATCTCCGTCAAGTGCACCGTCGCCTGATCGTGTTTGCATAAGTCGCACAGCATCGTCCGCCCCTCTTATTCTTAGTCTACCTGACAGTCTAGCAGGTTTACGGCTCAAAATCACTGAGCCGGTGTCACACTCGAACCCCTGCTGTGCGCGTCAGTTGCGTGAATCCCTGCCGGAGTTTCCGGGTGACGGGGCCGGGGCGCCCCATACCAATGGTCCGGCCGTCGATGGTCACCACCGGCACGATTTCCGCCGCAGTACCGGTGAGGAATACCTCGTCCGCGTTGAACAGGTCGTGGCGGGTCAGGAGGACCTCCCGCACCGCCAGCCGCTGGCGCACACCCAGCTCCATGACCGCCTGCCGGGTGATGCCCCGCAGGACGCCGATGGAGGCGGGGGGTGTGAGGAGCTGCCGGCCCTTGACCAGGAAGATGTTCTCGCCGGTCGCCTCCGTCACGTAGCCGGAGTGGGACAGCATGATCGCCTCCTGGAAGCCGGCGTTGATCGCCTCGAGCTTCGCCAGGATGTTGTTGAGGTAGTTGAGCGACTTGATCATCGGGTTGAGCGCCTCGGGGACGTTGCGCTGGGTCGCCACCGTGATGAGCTCCAGGCCCTGCTCGTAGAGCTGCTTGGGGTAGAGCTCGATCTTGTCGGCGATGATGAACACCGTGGGCCGGCGGCACTTGCGCGGGTCCAGCCCCAGGTCGCCCTCGCCGCGCGTCACGACGAGCCGGATGTACGCGTCGCGCAGCCGGTTGACGCGCACGGCCTGGCGGACGACGTTGATGAGCTGCGTCTTGCTCATCGGAATCGCCAGCATGATCGTATGCGCGGACTCGAAGAGGCGGTCGACGTGCTCGCGCAGTTTGAAGATCAGCCCGTCGTAGGCGCGGATGCCCTCGAAGACCCCGTCGCCGTACAGGAGGCCATGGTCGAACACCGACACCGTGGCGTTGTGCGCCTCCACGAACTTGCCGTTCAAGTAGACCTTCATTTATCCTCCCGTTGGCCGAAGGCTGAAGGGTGAAGGCCGAAGGCTCGTCACAGGAGGAGCCTTAAGCCTTCAGCCTTGAGCCTTCAGCCACGTCTGCTCACTTACGGGTTCACGAGGCGGCCGTCGCGCAGCACGATCCGCCGATCGGCGAGCGTTGCCAAGCTCTGTTCGTGCGTCACCAACACCAGGGTCATGCCCCGCTCCCGCCGCAGGCGCATGAGCAGGGCGGCGATCTCTTCACCGGTGGCCGAGTCTAGGTTGCCGGTCGGCTCGTCGCAGAGCAGCAGCTGCGGCCCGTTCATCAGGGCGCGCGCGATCGCCG
>CAYJWO010000155.1:0-3371 GCA_964373825.1 uncultured Planctomycetales bacterium | reverse complement strand
GCGTCGCGGCGGAACGGATGAAACAGCCCGATGGCGTTCGAGCCGCCGCCAACACAGGCGACCAGGAGATGCGGCAGGCGTCCGGCGGCCTGCAGGATCTGCCGGCGGGCTTCGCGGCCGATGACGGACTGAAACTCCCGAACCAGCGTCGGATACGGGTGCGGGCCGACGACGGACCCGATGCAGTAGTGGGTCGTGCGCACCGTCGTCACCCAGTTGCGGATGGCCTCGTTGCAGGCGTCCTTGAGCGTCTGTGTGCCGCTCGTCACCGGCGTCACGCGAGCGCCCAGGAGCCGCATGCGCAGGACGTTCGGCGCCTGGCGTCGCATGTCCTCCACCCCCATGAACACCTCGCACTCCAGCCCCAGCAGGGCGGCGACGGTCGCCGTGGCCACCCCATGCTGCCCCGCCCCGGTTTCCGCGATGAGGCGCCGCTTGCCCATCCGAACCGCGAGCAGGCCCTGGCCGATCGTGTTGTTGATCTTGTGCGCCCCGGTGTGCAGGAGGTCTTCCCGCTTGAGGTACACCGCCAGGCCGCCGAGTGCCTCGCCCAGTCGCGCGGCGCGGTACAGGGGGGTGGGGCGGCCGGCGTAGGTGTGGAGCAGCTCGCGCAGCCGCCGCCGGAACGCCTGATCCCGCCGGGCCGACCGGTAGGCGCGCTCCAGCTCGCCGAGTGCCGCCATGACGGTCTCCGGCACGAACTGGCCGCCGAAGGGGCCGAATTGGCCGGTTCTGGCGGTAGCGGTCATCTGACGCAGCTGTTGAGGGCTCATGGGGATAAGGAAATTTTTATCATAGCCGAAGCTTCGGGGGGTGTCAAACCAGGTTGATCTCCCGTCCCAGGCGGTGTTGACGAGCCAGCCGAAACGCAGCGAAGGCTAGCGCTACGTCGTGAATAGCCAGGCCGGTGGAATCAAACACCGTGATCTCCTGGAGGGAGCGGCGGCCTCGACGGCGACCGGTGAGCACCTCGCCGAGGCTGCCGTGGAGCTGCCGGGGGTGATACTGGCGGCGGGTGATCGGGACGTTGATCTCGCCGGCATGGATCGCCTGATCGCGATGGTCCACCACCACGGTGGCATCCCGGAGGATGCGCCAATCGAGCTCCTGCTTGCCCGGGGCGTCCGCGCCGACGGCGTTGATGTGCGCGCCGGAGGCCACCCATGCGCGCCGCACCAGCGGCCGTCGCGACGGGGTGAGTGTGACGATGAGATCGGCGTGCTGCACGCAGGCGGCAACCGACTCGGCCATACGCCACTGTGCGTTGGGTAATCGGTGGCGCATGGCGCGCACGAACCGTACGGCCTCCCCCCTGCGCCTGCCCCACACTCGGATCTCGCGCAGGTGAACAACTTCCGCCAGCGCCAGGAGCTGTGCGTTCGCCTGCGCCCCGCAGCCGACCAGCCCCACGATGCGGCTTCCGCGCCGCGCCAGGGCACGGGCCGCCACCGCCGAGGCGGCGGCCGTGCGCAGCTTGGTGATCGCCGTCCCATCCATGATCGCCAGCGGAAACCCTGTCGCCGGGTCGTTGAGCACGATGACCGCCATGACCGTCGGCAGCCCCCGCCGAGGATTTCCAGTGTGGACGTTGACCCATTTCATCCCGGCGGCCGATGGGCGCTGCAGCCAGGCGGGCATCGCGCGAAAATCATCTCCCCCGGGCAGCGTCAGGTAGACCTTCTCCGGCATGCTCGCCTGCCCCTTCGCCTGGGTGATGAACGCAGCTCGCACCGCGGCGCGGGCCAACGCTGGCGTCATGAGCCGTTCGATGTCCCGCCGGGTCAGCAGCAGTGTGGCACGTCGCATCAGTGCCCCCGGAACTGCTGCCAGAGCCGGCGGAACCGGCTCTCGTAGATCAGGCGAAAGAGCCGTTCGCTGTCCGGAAACTGGCGCGCGACCGCCTCGCGCAGACTCGCGATCTGGATCTCGACGTCCACCGGAGAGACGTCGCTGGAGACAATGAGCTCGCAGATGCGACCCGCCTGCCGCTGGAGCTCCCGGACCGCTTCGTCTTCTGCGCACAGGGCGTCCAAGCGGGCCAGCAGCTCCTCGCGCACCAACTCACGATTGGCGGTGGAGACCGGGATGAGCTCCACGTCCCGCCGGTGCTTGAGCGCGTCGAGGAACGGGTGCGGGCTAATGCCGGCCGTGGCGACGATGGTGGGCCCCTGTTCGAACGCATCGTGCACGGCGGCGGCGAACGCCGCGGAGCAGAGCTCCATCTTGCCGAGCTCATCCAGAAAGAGGATGGTGGCCTGCTGCACGCCGCGCCGGATGACGGGCACCGCCACCTGCTCCAGCACCCCGACGTTCACCTGGTAGGGCCCAATGCGCGGCCCATGGCCCAGCCGCCGATGGGCGAGCAGCGCCTGACGGCCATCGAGGGGGCTGAGCCAAAATCCGACCCGCTGTTCCTCTTCCCGGAACTCCTCGGTGAGAAACCCGTCAACGGGGTACGGTTTGAGCGCGTCCACGAGGTGGCGGATGAGCGTGGTCTTCCCCGCCCCGGGTCGGCCGAGGATGAGCAGATGCTTCATGCGGTGCGGCTATTCCAGGGGAAGGTGCCGGCGCGCGTTGCGGTCGAAGTACTCGAGGGTGGGCAGGATCGGCGCGTAGCCTTCCGGGTACGGGAGGGCGAACGTCAGCGTTTCGTAGAAGCCCACTAGGCTGCGCACCCCGCCGCGAAAGACGCCATGCGCGACCCCGCTGACGAAGCTGGGGCCTGTGGCGTCACTACGGTAGCGCTTGTGGACCTGCAGGGGGATTTCCAGCGGCCCGCCAAGGAGGTTTGCCAGCCCGCGCCCCAGCTTCTCAAAGGCGGGGTGGAGGTTGTGCTGGAGCATGAACCGATCCACCGGGTCGGTGGCCGCCGTCGGCTCCGCCGGGCGCCGGGCCCACACGGCGGGCGCTGCGGCAAGACTCAGGACGAGGACGAGTGCAAGACGCACGCGCCGTTGGTTCAGGTGACGATCGCCACGTTTGTTGGATCCTGCCGCTGCGCGCTCCGTAGGATCGGGCTCCCGGTGAGCTCGGTCGACTGCGTGAACTGCAGGGTTTCGCCGGCCTTGAGATTGTAGGTGACGCTCTGGCCCGCCTTTGCGCTGGGGACTCCGGGCCCCGGCAGGATGTCGACGCGCGGCGCGATCGTGACGTGCGTGTCGTCTTTTGCGGCCACGATGTCCATCGAGCTCGTGGTCGTGCCGGGAACCGCTCCGGCGCCGTACGCGTCGACGGCGAGGTAGTTCGTGCCGTAGGCTCTCGTCGGAAGAAGCAGTGTGGCGCCGGTGACCGCGGCGTTTCCTCCGCCGTAGGGCAGCATCTGGTAGGCGACGACGGGCGCGTCGGTCTTGAGCCGGAACGCCGCGCCGCGC
>CAYJWO010000154.1:0-3392 GCA_964373825.1 uncultured Planctomycetales bacterium | reverse complement strand
GTGGACGCCGGCCACGGCGGCCGCGACCCCGGCACCTCCCACTACGGCCTCCAGGAGAAGCACTTGGTCCTCGACCTCGCCCGGCGCGTCCGCACCATGCTCGAGGCGCAGGGGTTCCGGGTCGTGCTGACGCGCGACGCCGACCGGTTCATTCCATTGAGCGAGCGGGCCGCGATCGCCAACCGGCTGGACGCCGACCTCTTCGTCAGCATCCACGTCAACGCCAACCGCAACCGGAAAGTCTCGGGCGCGGAGGTCTACTACCCGCGGGAATCCACGATCGCCTCCGCCGCCGGCTGGCCGCCCTCGGTCCGACCGGCCGAGATCGGCGTCGCCTCGTTCGTCGTCCGGCACGCCCTGTGGGATCTCGTGCTGCGCCGCTCGCGCTCGAATGCCGGCCGCCTCGCCTCCACGATCTGCGGCACGCTCGAGAACGGATTGCAGGTCCGCTGCAAGCGCAAGTCGGCCCGGTTCGTCGTGCTGCGGGAAGCGGCCATGCCGGCGGTCCTCGTCGAAGTCGGGTACGTCAGCAACCGGACCGAGGCGGCTCAGCTCGGCCGGCACGCCTACCGCCAAGCGGCGGCCCAAGCGATTGCGAGCGGCGTTGTGCGGTATTTCGGCGGCCGCAACGCCCCGCATCTCTGACCCGGCCATGCGAATCGCGCAGCGACCCATCGGCGTGTTCGACTCCGGGATCGGCGGGTTGACCGTCGTCCGATCGCTCCTCAAGGCGCTGCCCGCCGAGTCGATCGTCTACTTCGGCGATACGGCCCGGGTGCCCTATGGGACGAAATCGCAGAGGACCATCGTGAAGTTCTCGCTCGAGAACGTGGAGTTCCTGCTGCGGTTTGACGTCAAGTGCATCGTCATCGCCTGCAACACCTCCTCCTCATGGGCGCTGCCCACCCTGCGCAAGTACTTCAAGGTGCCCATCGTCGGCGTCATCCGGCCGGGAGCGGAGGCGGCGGTGCGCCTGACCCGCAACGGCCGCATCGGCGTCATCGGGACAAGTGCGACGATCGACAGCGGCGCCTACACCCAGGCGATCCAGCGGTTGGACCCGGCGATCAAGGTGTTCTCGCAGAGCTGCCCGCTGTTCGTGCCGCTCGTCGAGGCGGGCTGGTTCAACGGCCGCATCTCGCGGGCGATCGCCGAGCACTACCTGGCTCCGATGGCCCGGCACGGGATCGACACGCTCATCCTGGGATGCACGCACTACCCGCTGCTCGCCTCGACGATCCGCCAGGTGATCGGCCCCCGCATCAAGCTGGTCGATTCCGGGGAGCAGGCGGCGGTCGAGGTGCGCGGGGTGCTGGCCGGCGCCGACACCCTCCGCGACCGCAACGAATCGCCCCGCCACCGGTTCTTCGTCACGGACGAGCCGCGCAACTTCCACGCGCTCGGGGCCCGGTTTCTCGGACGTGCCTTGGCTGTGGTGGAACGGGTGAACGGCTACTGATGGCCGCGCGCCCCGACGGCCGGACCGCGCGGCAGCTGCGCGCCGTGCGCCTGCGGACCGGGACCATGAAGTTCGCGGAGGCGTCCTGCGACGTCGCGTGGGGCGACACGCGGGTCATCTGCACGGCGACGGTCCAGGAGCGCGTGCCGCCCTTCTTGCGGGACAGCGGCAGCGGGTGGGTGACGGGCGAATACGGGATGCTGCCGCGCTCCAGCCAGGAGCGCATCGAGCGGGAGGCGGCGCGCGGCCGGCTCTCGGGCCGCACCCAGGAAATCCAGCGGCTCATCGGCCGGTCGCTGCGGGCGGTGGTGGATCGCGCGAAGCTCGGGGAGCGCACCATCGTCGTCGATTGCGACGTCCTCCAGGCGGATGGGGGGACACGGTGTGCGAGCATCACCGGCGGGTTCGTCGCCCTCGCCCTCGCCCTGCGCGACCTCAAACGACGCCGGCTCATCCCCGTGGTCCCGCTGCGCGAGATGGTCGCCGCCGTCAGCGTCGGAATGGTGCGGGGGCGGCCGACGCTGGACCTCAACTACGCCGAGGATGCGTCGGCGGACGTGGACATGAACGTCGTCATGACCGGTAGTGGCCGGTTCATCGAGCTGCAGGGCACGGCCGAACGCCGGCCGTTTGGGCGCACCGATCTCTCGCGCCTGCTCCAGCTGGCGTCGCAGGGCGTCGAGCAGCTGCTGTCCCTCCAGCGCCGCGCGCTGGGGGTGACCTCCCTCCGCCGCCTCTAAGCGCGCCCCTCCGTGATCGACCTCGTGATCGCCACAGGCAATCGCCACAAGTTCCGCGAGCTGGTGGAGCTCCTGCGCGTGCCGGGGGTGCGCTGGCACTCGCTGGCCGCGGTGCATCCGCCGCTGCGCATTCGGGAGACCGGGCGGACGTTTGAGGCCAACGCGATCGCGAAAGCGCGGGCGGCCGCCAACACCTCCGGGTGGTGGGCGGTGGCGGATGACTCCGGAATCGAGGTGGCGGCCCTCGGCGGCCAACCAGGGGTCCGCTCCGCGCGGTACGCCGGACGGCACGGAGACGATGCCGCCAACAACGCGAAGCTCCTGCAGGCCCTTCGTGGCGTTCGCCAGGCCGCGCGGCGGACGGCTCGGTACCACTGCGTCCTCGCCCTCGCCAGCCCCGCGCGGCTGCTGGCGGTGGCGCGCGGCCACTGGAGCGGTCGGATCGCGTTCGAGCCAAAGGGGTCGGGAGGGTTCGGATACGACCCGCTCGTCGTCATCCCGCGCTTCGGCAAGACCGTGGCTCAACTGCCCCGGCGCGTGAAGCAGCGTCACAGCCACCGGGCGATGGCCGCGCGCCGCCTGCGGCCGCTTCTGCGCGTGTGGGTCCGACGGGCTAGCGGGAGCGCAGCGAGTCGAAGAGTCCTTGCAGGACGCCGGCGGGGCTTGGCCCGGACTGCTTGAACAGCTCCTGGAGCGTGAACTCGAAGCGGAACTCCGGCTCCTTGAGCGTGCCCGTCAGCCGGTGCCGGCCCACCAGCCGGCGGAACCGCTGCAGCTGACCGGCCGCCTTCAGGACCGTGGTCACGAGCGTGGATGTGGTCGGGGCCTCCTGGATCGAGGCTTCGGACAGCTCCGGCTCGATGATGAAGTCCAGCGTCTGATCTAGCCCGACGCTGCCCTGCGCGTAGACCGCCACCGGCTCGATGCCGGCCACCGCCCCCAGCCGGAAGTCGTCCGTGAGGATCCGCTCCTGCTCAAGGCGCCAGTTCAGCCACACATCGCGAATTTTGGCGCGCCGCAGCGGCTCCAATCCCAGGCGATCACCGAGCACGCCGAAGAGCCCGCCGAGCACCCGGTCAAGCAGCGGCACGTCCCCCAACCCTTCGCCGGCGGCGTTGAGCCAGCCGCTTCCGCTCCACGTCGCCCGCTGCGGCCACAGGCCGGAGAGCTCCAGCTGGGCCGACACCGTGCCG
>CAYJWO010000153.1:0-3398 GCA_964373825.1 uncultured Planctomycetales bacterium | reverse complement strand
GCACTCCTCGAACGGTTTCGGCGGCGAGGTCAACCGGTCCTACCGCTCTACATTCGCTGCGGGCTGCGGTGGGAGGCCGCGGAGCTCTCCTCGCTGCGCCGACTGCTGCGCGCCCTGGGGCGAACCGGGGTGTATCCCCTGATGGTGGTTGATGTTCCGCTCGGTTCGCTGTACAGGGGGCATTGGAGCCTCACGGGCCGACGGGTGCCAGGTGCGGCCAGCGCCGACGCGGCGGTCTACCTGCCGGGGCGCAACGCCGTGCTGCTGACGGCCGCCGCCATTGTCTGTGCGCGGCGCGGGATCTCGACGATCGCGATCGGCACCTTGAAGGGCAATCCATTCGGTGACGCGACACCGGCATTTTTCGCCTCGATGGCTCGGGCAGTGACGCAGGCGCTCCGCCACCCCATTCGGATTGCGGCTCCGCTGCGGCGCGCGGGGAAGGCCGACCTCCTGCGACGGATGGACCCGCGCCTCGCCGCGCTTGCCTTTTCCTGCCTCCGCCCGCGCGGGCGGTCGCCCTGCGAACACTGCAACAAGTGCGCCGAGCGCCAACGCGCCTTTCGTGCGGCGGGTCTGCCATGCTGATCGGGGGATTCCTGCGCTCATCGGTCGGGCGCAAGGCGGTCGTGGCGGTGACCGGCCTGGCGTTGTCCGGGTTCATCCTGGGGCACCTGGCCGGCAACCTCCTGATTTTTCTTGGGCCGGACGCCCTCAACGCCTACGCGAAGAAGCTCAAGGACGCGGGCGTGTGGCTGTGGGCCGCGCGCGCGGTGCTGCTTGGCTGCCTGGCGGCCCACATCGTGACGTCCATCAGCCTGGCGAGGGAGAACCGGGCCGCGCGACCGGTCGGGTACGCCACGAAGGATCACGCCGAGGCGACCTGGGCTGGACGGACGATGATGCTCTCCGGCATCGCGCTCACAGCCTTTCTGCTCTTTCACCTCCTGCACTTCACCTTCCGCATCACGCATCCGGCGATCTCGCACCTGACCGATGCGTTGGGCCGGCACGATGTCTACACCATGGTCGTGATGAGCTTCCAGCAGCCGTTGCTCTCGGCCGCGTACGTGCTCGCCATGGCACTGATCTGCGCGCACTTGAGCCACGGGTTGGGCAGCTGGGTGCAGTCGCTGGGGCTGGCCACCGCGCGCACCATCCCGCTAGCGGCACTCGCCGGCCGCCTGCTAGCACTCGCTATCTTCCTCGGCTATGCGGCCATTCCCGTTGGGGTGCTGCTTCGATGGGTGAGATAGCGTTCGACGCCAAGATTCCGCTCGGGCCCCTGCCGGGCACGTGGGACGCGCACCGCCAGGCGTTACGGACGCTCACGCCATCAGAGGCAAAGGGGTACCGCGTGCTCGTCATCGGGACCGGCTTGGCGGGCGCTTCCGCCGCGGCGACGCTGGCGGAGCGAGGCTTCCAGGTGGAGACCTTCTGCTACCAGGACAGCCCGCGCCGCGCGCACAGCATCGCCGCGCAGGGCGGGATCAACGCGGCGAAGAACTACCCGAAGGACGGCGACAGCATTGAGCGGCTGTTCACGGACACGATCACGGGCGGCGACTTCCGGGCGCGCGAGGCGAACGTGTACCGCTTGGCCCAGATCAGCAACGCCATCATTGACCAGTGTGTGGCCCAGGGGGTGCCGTTCGCACGCGAGTACGACGGATTGCTGGCCAACCGATCGTTCGGCGGGGTCAAGGTCCGCCGGACGTTCTACGCGCGCGGGCAGACGGGCCAGCAGCTGCTGCTTGGCGCCTATCAGGCCATGATGCGTCAGGTGCAGGCGGGCCGCGTGCGGGTCCATCCGCGCGCGGAGATGCTCGACCTCGTCGTGGCCGACGGCGAGGCGCGTGGCATCGTGGTCCGCGATCTCGTCTCGGGCGCCGTCGAGACGTACGCGGGCGACGCCGTCGTCCTGGCGACGGGCGGGTACAGCACCCTCTACTTCCTTTCCACCAACGCGAAGGGGTGCAACGTCACCGCCACGTACCGCGCGTACCGGCGGGGGGCGTGGTTCGCGAACCCCTGCTTTACCCAGATCCACCCGACGTGCATTCCGGTGGCGGGCCACTACCAATCCAAGCTGACGCTCATGTCGGAATCGCTGCGCAACGACGGGCGCCTCTGGGTGCCCACGCGGCCGGGAGATGCGCGGCCGCCGCACGACATCCCGGCGGCGGAGCGCGACTACTACCTGGAGCGGCGCTACCCCGCCTACGGCAACCTGGCCCCGCGTGACATCGCCTCGCGGGCCGCCAAGGCGGTCTGCGACGAGGGGCGCGGGGTCGGCCCCGGGGGGCAGGGCGTGTACCTGGACTTTGCCGACGCGATCAGGCGGCTGGGTCGGGGCGTGATCGAGGAGCGGTACGGCAACCTCTTCGCGATGTACCGGGAGATCACCGACGAGGACGCGTACGCAACACCGATGCGTATCTACCCGGCTCCCCATTACACCATGGGTGGATTGTGGGTTGACTACAATCTGATGAGCACCATCCCCAGGCTGTTCGTCATCGGCGAGGCGAACTTCTCCGATCATGGGGCGAACCGGTTGGGAGCGAGCGCCCTCATGCAGGGGCTGGCTGACGGCTATTTCATCCTGCCGGTGACGCTGGCCGGCTATCTGGCGTCCCGTCGTCCGGGATCGGCGCGCGCCGACCACCCGGCGTTCGCCGCGGCCCGGCGGAACGTCGAGGATCAGGTGCGTCGGTTGTTGAGCGTGCGGGGGCGCCGGACCGTGGATGAGTTCCATCGGGAGCTGGGGAAGCTCATGTGGGACGAGTGCGGCATGTCGCGAAGCGCTAGGGGTCTAACCCGGGCGCTCGCCGAGCTCCCGCGCCTGCGGGAGGCGTTCTGGCAGGACGTGACCGTCCTGGGCAGCGGGGAGGAGCTCAACCAGGCGCTGGAAAAAGCCGGCCGCGTGGCCGATTTTTTGGAGTTCGCGGAGCTTGTGTGCCGCGATGCGCTGCACCGCGAGGAGTCATGCGGCGGCCATTTCCGCGTGGAGCACCAGACCCCCGACGGGGAAGCCAAGCGCGACGACGCGCGATTCTGCCACGTGGCCGCGTGGCAGTTTACCGGGGATGACCAGGTGCCCGCGCTGCACCGCGAGCCGCTAGACTTCAAGGCCGTTGCGTTGACCGAGCGCAGCTACAGATGAATCTCACCATCCGGGTGTGGCGGCAGTCGAATGCGCAGGCGCCGGGCCGATTCGAGACGTACGAGGCCAAGGACGTCAGCCCGGACCTGTCGTTCCTCGAGCTGCTGGACGTCGTCAATGAGGACCTCCAGCGCCGCGGCATCGAACCGATCGCGTTCGACCACGACTGCCGCGAGGGGATTTGCGGGGCGTGTTCGATGGTGATCAACGGCTTCGCGCACGGCCCGCAGCC
>CAYJWO010000152.1:0-3411 GCA_964373825.1 uncultured Planctomycetales bacterium | reverse complement strand
GCCCGGCACTGGGGGCAGAGCGCTCGCACGAGGCGCTGGGCGAGCACCCCGGTCACCGTCGACGTCACGAGAAACGGCTCGAGCCCCATGTCCAGCAGCCGCGTCACCGCCCCCGGCGCATCGTTCGTGTGCAGCGTGGAGAAGACGACGTGGCCCGTGAGGGCCGCCTGCACCGCGACCTCTGCGGTCTCGTGGTCGCGGATCTCGCCGACCATGATGACATCTGGATCGTGCCGCAGGATCGCGCGGAGCGCCGTCGCGAAGGAGAGGTGGATCTTCTCATTGATCGCCACCTGGACGAGCCCCGGGAGGTCGTATTCCACCGGGTCTTCGGTCGTGATGAGCTTCCGATCCCTGGTGTTGAGCATGTGGAGCGCGGCGTAGAGCGTCGTCGTCTTGCCGGCCCCGGTCGGGCCGGTGACGAGGAACAGCCCGTTCGGCCGCTCAATCAGGCGCTGCACCGTCTGCTGCATCGGCGCCGTCATGCCCAAATCGCCCAGGGTGCGGCTGATCGACGTCCGGTCCAGCACCCGCATCACGATGCTCTCTCCATGCACCGTCGGCAGCGAGGAGACGCGCAGGTCGATGGGGCGGCCTTCCTGCTGGAGGAGGATGCGCCCGTCCTGCGGCAGCCGAGACTCGGCGACATCCAAGTTCGCGAGCACCTTGATCCGGGAAGCGATCACGAGGGCGAGGCTGCGCGGCGGCCGGGCCACCTGGTAGCAGCGACCGTCGATCCGATAGCGGATCGAGACCTCCTGCTCGAACGCTTCGATGTGGATGTCCGAGGCGCGGCGCCCCACCGCCTCCGACAGCACGGTGTCCACCAGCCGGACGACCGGACCCTGATTGGCGAGCTCCGCGAGCTTCGCGCGATCCGCCGTCGCCGCCTCGGCCCCCACGTCCACCTGGGCGAAGGCGTCCGCCAACCCCTGCACCTGCAACTGCGCCTCGTCAGAAGCCATGAGGACTCCAAGGCAAAAGGGAAAAGGTAAAAGGTAAAACCACAACGTAAAAGGTAAAAGGGTTCGGAGGTATCCCACCACCCTGTTGTCTTTTTCCTTGTGGTTTTTCCTTCTTCCTTCTTCCTTTTTCCTTCGCCTCGATGTTCATGGTTAGCTGTCGACGACCGCCCGCAGGATCTCAGCGACCGTCGTCAGCCCCTCGCGGACCTTCGCGCACCCGTCCCCCCGCAGGCTACGCATGCCCTCCTGCTGGGCTTGCTCGCGGATTTTCGACGCCGACGGCTTCGTGACGATCAGCCGCCGCAGCGTGTCCGTCACGCGCAGGATCTCGAAGATGCCGATGCGTCCCAGGAACCCTGTGTCATGGCACACGCGGCAGCCGGTGCTGCGGATCACCTGGGACACGTCCGGGGCACCCAGGAACTCCCGCTCGTCGGCCGTGGCGTCCTCGGTCACGCGGCAGTCAGCGCAGATGCGCCGCACGAGGCGCTGGGCGAGCACCCCCTGGATGGTGGACGCGACCAGAAATGGGGCCACGCCCATGTCGATGAGCCGGGTCACTGCCGAGGGCGCGTCGTTGGTGTGCAGCGTCGAAAGGACGAGATGCCCCGTCAGGGCGGCCTGCACGGCGATCTGCGCGGTTTCCGGGTCGCGGATCTCGCCGACCATAATGACGTCGGGTGCCTGGCGCAGCATCGAGCGGAGGGCGGCGGCGAATGTCAGGCCGATCGCGGACTTGACCGCCACCTGGTTCACGCCAGTGAGCTGGTACTCCACCGGGTCTTCCACCGTAATGAGCTTGCGGTCCGGGCGGTTGAGCGTGGCGAGCGCGCCGTAGAGCGTCGTGGTCTTCCCAGAGCCGGTCGGGCCGGTCACGAGCACCATGCCGTGCGGCCGGTGCAGCAGCTCCTCCCACACCCGCCGGTCGTCCGGTGGCATGCCCATCTCCTCGAGGCTGCGGATGGATTGCCCCCGGTCAAGGAGCCGCATGACGACCGATTCGCCGTGCATCGCCGGCAGCGTGGAAACGCGGACGTCGAACGGCCGGCCGGCGACCTCCAGCTGTAGCCGCCCGTCCTGCGGCAGTCGCTTCTCGGCGATATTGCTCCCCGCCATGATCTTCAGGCGGCTGACCACCGGCCCCTGGAGCGCTTTCGGGGTCCGGTTCACGTCGCGCAGCACCCCGTCGATGCGGTAGCGGATCTCCAGGGCGTCGGTCGCCGGCTGCAGGTGAATGTCGCTCGAGCGCATCCGCACCGCCTCCGTGAACATGGAATCCACCAGCTTGACGATCGGCTCGTCGTCCGCCGTCATGCCGGCGGCCGCGGCTTGGGGTGCCCCCGGACCGACCTGCGCCGCCCGCCCCCCCGGCTCGACCCTCACCGGGGCGGGCGGCGCCGGCGTGGCGGGTTTCACCGGAGGGGTTGGCGGGGGAGCGACGGGAGCCGCCGGAGGCGGTCGCGGTGTTGGGGGAGCGGCCGGGCGGCTGGAAGTGGTCGGCGGTGGCGCCACAGGGGTCGCGGCGGGTGCCGTTCCGTCGATCGTTTCGACGAGCGCGGCGAAATCCTGGTCCCGCACCAAGACCGCCTCGATGGGACACCCGCACCGGGCGCCGAAGAACTCTACGGTGAAAGCCGAGAGGGGATCGTCGGTGGCGGCGATCACGGTGCCGTCGCGCTCCCCAATGGGGATGAGCCGATGGGCGCGCCATAGGCTCGCGGGGACGCGGCCTCCGGCTGCCACGGGCTGCCGGGCGGTCTCGAGGCGCTGCGGCAACGCCCCCAGCTGGGTGCTCAGTCGCTTGCCGACGTCGGCGTCGCGCAGCAGCCCCAGACGCGCCAGGATCGCGCCGAACCGCTCTTGGGTCTTGAGCAGCTCCTGCTTGGCCTGCTCGAGCTGCTGAGGGCTGACGACGCCCAGATCCCGCAACCGCGCCGCCAACGTCTGCGGTCGCAGCGGCACGAGTGTCGTAGCCATGCGCGGTCCCCGCCTCGCTCCTACCCGGTCGAAATCAGGTAGATCACCACCGCGGCGAGCAGGAGGGCCGACACGACGTAGAAATCGTAGAAGTTGACGAACTCCCGCAGCTGGCGGACGGGCTGTTCCGGCCCGGCCGCGGGGGGGCTCGTCACTGGCCGGAATCGCACCGCGGCCTTGACCACTTCCACCTGATCCGGCCGAAAGCGGAGGAATCGCCCGCCCAGCTTATACCCGGTCAGCTTCCCTTCGCGCACCAACTGCTCAACGTCGAGCTCCGTGACGCCGAGGTGCCGTGCCACCTCGCTCGTGGTCCAAAGCTTTTCCATGTCCTGTTCGCCGGTTGGCCAGTGAGCGAGTTAGCCGGTGGGCGGGTTGACGACAACTGGCGAACTTCGCTAACCCGCTCACTCGCCCACTCGCAAACGCCCTACTTGACCTTTTCGTGCGCCAACCACTCCTCCACCCG
>CAYJWO010000151.1:1558-3464 GCA_964373825.1 uncultured Planctomycetales bacterium | reverse complement strand
CGGCTGCCGAAGGCGGTCCACATCGTGCTCAGCCTCGGGCGCCAGACCCCCGAGATGTTTGAAACCGTCATTGCGATCCCCACCAGCTGATTGATGAGCGACACCGACGGGCTCGAGGCTCGAGGCTCGAGGCTGAAGGCTGCAATCGACCAGCCTTCAGCCTTCAGCCTTCAGCCTTCGGCCAGTGGCGAGCGGGGGGTCGCTCTGCTCATCGTCATCAGCGTGCTGACGGTCATCGGGATCATGGGCGTCGCGTTCGCGTTCTCCATGTTCCTCGAAACGCAAGCGACGACGCAGTACGTCTCACTCTCCCAGGCCCGGTACCTCGCGGAAGGTGGGGTGCAGATGGCCTGGGCGCTGCTCGACGAGGATCAGGATGGCTCGCGCATCGATCACCCAGGGGAAGACTGGGTCGAGACGCTCACCGGGACTGACGTGGACGTGGACGGCGACGGGGCGACTGAGAGCCGCTGGTGGGACGTGACCGACGAAGCCGGGGAGGACGTGGGGCGATACGCGGCGCGCATCACCGACGAGGCGAGCAAGGCCAACCTCAACGCGGCACTCGCGGATCCTTCCGCCGACGCGCTGGGCGCGATCAACCTCACCACCCTCTTCGAAGGCGTGGGGGTGGACGACGCCGCGTCGGTGGCCCAGGCGGTGGAGCGGTACCGCTACGGGGATGACGGCCAGCCGGGCACGGCGGGCGTGGACGATGACGGCGACGGGTCGATTGACGAGGCCGACGAGTACCAGGCGATGGCGTTGCGCGGGGACGACCGGCGGCTGGAGGTGCTGGAGGACCTCCTGGGGATCGCCGACCTCGACCTGGACGAGATGCGGGCGATCGGGCGCGTGGCCACCGTCCATAGTTGGGACCTGAACGTCGGCATGAACGGCAAGGTCCGCGTCAACGTCAACACCGCGACCCCCGAGGAGCTCTTCGAAGTGCTGCTGGAAGCGGGCGTGGAGGACCCCTGGCAGGCGGCGGCGAACATGGCCGATGCGATCGACCAAGACCTCGCCATGTCGCGACTGACGAAGTCGTCCACGCAGCTGCTGCTCACCAGCAGCAGCTGCACTGGCGCGTGGGTGTGGAAGGCGGACCCCGTCGGCCACTGCGAAGCCGCCGAGTCCGGAGCGGAGAAGACCTGGTCGTGGTCCCAGGGCAGCGTGCCGGCCGGCACCTACCGGGTCCGCGTCCTTGGGGCGACTGGGCTGGCGGTGGGGGACGTCATCTTTGACGAGGCGTTTCTCCCCGCGGCGGAGAGCGGGGCGTACCTTGGGACGTTCGAGCTGGCCGATGAGCCGCTGTTTATCACCATCCGGCACAGCGGGGCCGACGGCACGGCGTGCGCATTCCGGGGGCTGGAGTTCGTCCCGGAGCACCCGACCGCAGGGCGGATCGTCCGCGGCATCGAGGCCGTCCGGTTCAACGAGATCATGGTCGAGCCGGCGATGACGCTCGAGGCCTCCGAGGCCAGCACCCAGGGCAGCGGCTGGGCCGACAGCAACGGCGACGGCGTCTACGAGCGCACCACGCCAGGCTCCAGCACGTGGCGATGGTCGGTCCTCCAGGTGACGCTGCCGAACGGCCACTACTATGTCACCGTGCAGGCCGGGAACGCCGGCGACACGGTGGGCACCGTGAACGGATCGAGCGCTCCGCTGGTACACGGCGAGCGGCTCGCAGACTCGATCAGCGTGGCCGGAGGCCAGGTGAGCTTGACACTGGGCAAGAGCACCGCGGACGGCACGTACTTTTTCAAGCAGGCCGTCGTGTCGCTGCAGCCGGATGGCGAGTACGTCGAGCTCATCAATTTGAGCGACGACGACATCGACGTGAGCGGCTGGACCATCGAGGGCGAGGCGACGGGAGGGCGGCGGGCGCAGCTGCCGGACGGAA
>CAYJWO010000151.1:0-1458 GCA_964373825.1 uncultured Planctomycetales bacterium | reverse complement strand
TGGACCATCGAGGGCGAGGCGACGGGAGGGCGGCGGGCGCAGCTGCCGGACGGAACGGTGATATCCGCGCACGAGCTGCTCGTGGCGGCGGTGGACCCGGAGGACGCGCAGGCCGAACCGCTTGGCGACAACGACGTGCGCGCCAGCATGCTCTGGACGCTGGAGCAGGTCAGCCCCGCGCAGCTGTTGTTTCCCGACGGGGTGCCTACCGCGGACGACGACTGGCTCTCCGCCAGCCACCCCGACGGCCAGTCATTGACGCTGATCCTCAAGGATGCGGACGGCCAGATCGTGGACGAAGTGGAGTACGCCAGCCCCCTGGAGGCGACCGACATCGAGAGCCTTGAGAAGGGCGATCCGAGCGTGGCCGTGGATGCGGATGAGGACGGGATCGATGACGGGTGGTACATCTCGCGGGCGCTCTACACCCCGGGCACCGAGAACAACAACGACGGCCTCAAGGAGACGGTGGACGACGAGCTCGTGACCCATCAGCCCAGCGCCGACGCGGATCCCACGGTGCTCAATCGCTCCCTGAACGGCATCGGGGAGCTGGCGGGGCTCCCGAGCGGCCAGGAGTGGACGCCCTTTTCCACCAGCGACCTGGCCAAGATCGTCGATCGGCTCACCGTCGAAGGGTTGCGGTTGGAGACGGCGGGTCATCTCCTGAGCGGTTCGGAGGCCTGGATCGAGACGGCTGACGGCTATGCGGTCAGCGGCGACACCCACACCGTCGGGGCGTGGGAGTGGTCCGATATTCCGGACGGGACGTACCGGGTGAATCTCTACGGCAAGACCGCGGAGCAGCTCGCGGTTCGCTGGCTCGCCGCGGACGGGACGGGCACGGACTGGCAGAACGTCCCGACGCTGATCGCCGATGCCCAGGGCCGCTTCGCGGTCGGCCAGATCGCGATCGGGGACGAGACGCCGACGAACACGCTCCTGCTCGAGGCTCGCTGCCAGTCCACGGACGGCGTGTGTCACTTCGCCCACGCGCGGCTCGATCCGCAGCTCGTCCGCGTCGGGCCGATTAACGTCAACACCGCCCCCGTCGAAGTGCTGGCCGCCTTGCCGGGGATGACGGACGCGCTTGCCTCGCGGATCATCGCCGGGCGCCCCTATGGGGACCAGGACCAAAAAGGGCGGGGGATCGGCGATCTGCTGCTTGGGGACATTCTCGGCACGACCGAAGAGGACGTGCTGGACGTCTTTCGATCGCTCGCGCACCTCCTCACGACGCAGTCGAACGTCTTTAGCATCGTCAGCATCGCGGAGGCGCAGCAGAGCGGTCGCCTCGCCGCCTCGCAGCGGATTCAAACCATCATCCAGCGCCTCACCGCATCGGATGACGAAGAGTGACGTGGTGACAAGTGACAGGTTACCAGTGACAAGTCGGGAGAAGCTGAATGCGGAGGCCATGGGACGAGTGGCGCGCGTCCGCTGGTTCCTGCTTGTCAC
>CAYJWO010000150.1:0-3470 GCA_964373825.1 uncultured Planctomycetales bacterium | reverse complement strand
GCGTGGCGGTCCAGCGTCTCGAACGTTCGGGGGTTGAAGCTGCGCAGGGAGATGAGCGACCGCTCGTCGACCTCCAGCCGCAGGGGCGACTCAAAGGTCGCCGGGAAGAGGTCGATGACGCCGCCGCGCACCGCGAACTCGCCGGGATCCGCCACCTGCCCGACCCGCCGGTAGCCGAACTGGTCCAGCGTCTCCAGCAGCTGGTGCATCTTCAAGGGCTGTCCGACAGCGAGCCGGAAGCACTCCAGCATCACCCACGCTCACATGCGCTGGGGGGCGCTGACGCCCAAGACCCCTAAGCCGTTCGCGAGAACCTGGCGCGTGGCCCGCACCAGCGCGAGCCGGGCAATCGACTGGCCCCGGTCCTCCCCGATGACGCGGTGTTTCGTGTAGAACACGTGGAACGCTTCCGCGAGCCGCCGGAGGTACGTCGTGAGGCCGTGCGGCTCCCGGGACACCGCGCAGATGTGGAGGACCATCGGGTATTGGAACAGGAGGCGGCTGACGAGGCCCGCCTCCGGCTCGGTCAGCCGCTCGAGGCGCGCCGGGTGGCACCGCCAATGCCACGGAACCTTGGCAAGGATGCTGCAGATGCGCGCGTGGGCGTACTGGACGTAGTAGACCGGGTTGTCCTGCGACTGGGCTTTCGCGAGCTCCAGGTCGAAATCGAGGTGGCTGTCCATCGTCCGCATGAGGAAGAAGAAGCGGCTCGCGTCCACCCCCACCTCATCGAGGATCTCCCGGAAGGTCACGAACTCCCCCTGCCGCTTGGACATCGGCACCGGCGTGCCCCGGCGCGAGAGCGTCACCAGCTGCACGATCCGCACATCCAGCCGGGCGGGGGACAACCCCAACGCACTCATTGCCGCCTTGACCCGCGCGATGTAGCCGTGGTGATCCGGCCCCCACAGGTTGATCAGCTGGTCGTAGCCCTGCTCGCACTTCCACTGATGGTAGGCGATGTCGGAAGCGAGGTACGTCAGCTCGCCGTCGCGCTTGCGCAGCACCCGGTCCTTGTCATCGCCGTACCGCGATGAGGCGAACCACGTGGCGTCTTCCGCGTCATAGCACGCACCCCGATCCGCCAGGGCCTTCAGCGCCGCGTGGATCCGCCCCGAGGTGCGCAGCCATCGCTGGCTCGTCCACCGGTTGAACCGCAGCCCGAAGCGTTCCAGGTCCGCCCTGATGGCGCCGAGGAGCCCCTCCATGGCGAACGCGGTGAATATCGGCAGCGTCTCCTCGACCGGCCGATCCACCAGACCGTGGCCGTGGCGCTGCAGGCACTGGCGGGCGACCTCCAGGAGGTATTCGCCCTGGTAGCCGTCCTCCGGGATCGGCTCGTCGCGTCCCACGAGCGTCAGGCAACGCGCGCGCAACGAGCGGCCCACCAGCTCCATCTGGCGACCCTCGTCGTTCAGATAGAACTCCGTGGTGACGCGCGCACCCTGCGACCGCAGCAGGCGGGCCAGCACGTCCCCGACCGCGGCTTGCCGGCCGTGGGCGACGCTCAAGGGGCCGGTGGGATTCGCGCTCACAAACTCGATGTTGATCGAGGGGGGCTGAGGCACGCGGCGCGTGCCGTAGCGATCCCGCGTGCGCAGGATGCCCCGCAGCACCTCGGCAAGCGCCTGGGTCGACAGGAAGACGTTGAGGAAGCCCGCCTTGGCCTCAATGCGGTCGACCCGCCCGGCCAGCGGGGTCGCCCGGCCGCGGGTCATGAGGTCCTGGGCGAGTGCGTGCGCCACCGGGACCGGAGGCTGGCGACGCCGCGCGGCCAGCTTGAAGGCGACCGAGTTGGACAGATCCCCGAAGGAGGGATCCTTCGGCAGCTCCCACCGCAGGGCGTCCGCCGGCAGGTCGGCTGCGTCGGACCCCAGGGCGTCGCGCAGGAGCTGGGTCAACGACTCGTCACACGCGCTGATGGTGTGCATCGCGGGTTGTCCGGGGGGAGGCTAAGCGCGCAGCTACGCGCCGAGCGGGACGCGCGGCGCGTCGGCCCAGAGCTGCTCGAGGCGGTAGAAAGCGCGCGCGGACTGGTCGAACACATGCACCACCACATCGCCGCAGTCAATCAGCACCCACTGGGGCTCGGCGGATCCGCTGCGGGCGGAGGCCGTCGGGGCCGGCACCCCTTCGACGTGCCCCACCCGGCTGCCCGCGCGCCGGCACGCCCCCTCGATGTGCTCGGCGACGGCGGAGAGCTGGCGCCCGCTGAGGACGGTGCAGACGACGAAGAAATCGGTCACGGACGACAGGGCGCGGAGATCAATGACGGACACGTCCTCGGCCTGTTTCTCCAGGGCCGCGCGTGCCACGTTGAGGGCCTTGGTGCGACTCTCGATGACGGCTCACTCGCCCCGGGCGCTGTGGTCCAACGCGCCGCGGTCCCTCATGAGGTGGCCGTCACGTGCGGGACGGGGATCCGGTTAGGCGGTGCCGAGAATCCGGTAGAGGCCGGTGCCGCACGCCGGGCAGCGACCCTTCAACGCCTTGCGCCCGTTCTTCATCTTGACCTCTTTCGCATCTTTCATTTCCTTCTTGCCCTTGCACTTCACGCAGTACGCCTCCATCTTCGTAGAGCCTCCTCTATCGTTCGGTGGCCTCATCACCCTCGTGCCCGCGCACAGCGGCGTCAAGCCTAACACGCTCCTTCCCGCACTGTCAAGCTGAGCGAGTCTCTCCCGACCGGCGATGGGGCAGCTCCTCGTGGATCTCACCGACGATTTCTTCCAAGAGATCCTCGATGGTGACCAGCCCCAGGGTCTTGCCCTGCGCGTCCTGGACGATCGCGATCTGGCGCTTGTCCCGCTGGAACTCGGTGAGCAGCTCCGCCAGCCGCTGCGTCGGCGGCACCAACGCGGCCGGCCGGATGAGGTCGGCGAGGACGAACAGCCCGCCGTGGCGCACCGTCGCCAGCAGATCCCGCGCGTAGATCACGCCCACGACGTGGTCCAGCGATTCCCGGTACACCGGGATCCGCGAGTGCCCTTCTTCGATCAGGACGTCCAGGACCGCCTCGGGCTTGGCGGCGAGGTCGATGCCGGCGATGCGCGCCCGCGGCACCATGATCTGCTCCACGGTCGAGTCGCTGAACTCGAAGATCCGCTGGAGCATGTGCCGCTCCTTCTCGGTCAGCACGCCCGCTTCCCGGCCCATCTGGATCATGACCTTCAATTCCTCCTCCGTCACCAGCGGGGAGCGCCGGGCGGTGGGAATGCGCAGGAAGCGGAGCAGCCACCGGGCCGAGGCCGTGAAGAACGTCGCGAGCGGATGGAAGACCGTCATCAGCAGCCGCAGCGGGCGCACCAGGAGAAACGCCACCGTTTCGGCGTGAGTGGCCGCATAGAGCTTCGGGGTCACTTCGCCGACCAAGAGCAGTATCGCGGCGATCGCCAGGGTCGCCACGACCAGCCCACGCTCGGGACCGAAGAGCACGATACACATCCAGGACCCGATGGCGGAGATCGCCA
>CAYJWO010000149.1:0-3513 GCA_964373825.1 uncultured Planctomycetales bacterium | reverse complement strand
TGGTGCTGGCGCGTACGTGCGACCGCTGCGGCGGGCGCGGCACGATCGTCAAGCAGGCGTGCCGGGAGTGCCACGGCGAGGGGCGGGTGCGAACCGAGCGCAAGCTGCAGGTGAAGGTGCCGGCCGGGATCGAGTCCGGCATGCGGCTGCGGTTGGGCGGCGAAGGGGAGGGCGGCACCCGGGGCCGCGGCGATTTGTACGTCGTCCTGACGGTGAAGCCGCACCCGGTGTTCCAGCGCGACGGGGCGGATCTCTTCCTCGAGTACCCGGTGAGCATCGCGCAGGCGGCGCTGGGGGCCGAGGTGGACGTGCCGACGCTCAACGGCCGGGTGACGCTCAAGGTGCCGTCGGGCACGCAGAGCGGGACGGTGCTGCGCGTCCGGCAGAAGGGCTTGCCCGACGTGCGCGACGGTCGGCCGGGGGATCTCTTGGTGCGCGTGCAGGTGGAAACGCCGACGAACCTCAACCGAACGCAGCGCCAGCTCCTTGAGCAGATGGCTCAGGCGCTCGGCGACGAGGCGCATCCGGCCCGTCGCTCGTTCGTCGCGAAGCTCAAAGACCTTTTGAAGCGGTGAGCCCGATGCCCACCTACGAATACCAGTGCCAGAAGTGCCGCAAGCGCCATGAGGCGTTCCAGTCCATCACGGCCAAACCGTTGACGACGTGCCCGAAGTGCCGCGGGCGGCTCAAGCGGCTGCTCGGCGTCGGCTCGTGCTTCCTCTTCAAGGGCACCGGATTTTACATCACCGACTACCGCAGCAAGCGCTACCGGGACGCCAAGCGCAAGGACGAGTCACGTCCCAGCACAAGCGCACCCTCCTCGGAGAAGAAGTCCGCTACCGCGACCGGCTCGTCGAAGTCGGAATCCTAGCGTGGGTCACGCCGCATCCCGGTGGTGGGCGGCGGTCGCCGCCGCAGGTGGAGCGATCTTCATCCTCTCCATCGTGCCGGTGGACGTGGACCAGCCGGTCAAGCATCTGGACAAACTCGCGCATCTTTGTCAGTATCTTCTCCTCGCCTGGCTGCTGGTCCGGGCCATGCGCAGCGATCCCGCGGCACCCTCGTTCGCCGCGCTCCAGCGCGCGATGCCGCTGTGGGCGTGGCTCTTCGCCACGAGCTACGGCCTGCTCATCGAGGTGCTCCAAGCACTGCTGCCATGGCGATCGGCCGACGTGGCGGATGCGCTCATGAATGGGCTGGGCGCGGCGGTCGGGGTCGCCATCGGCCGGAAACCGAGGTAAACATGTCCGTGCGATACCAACGACTCATCGCCGAGTTCGCGCACCACCTGCCCTACACGATCGTGGGGACGCTGATCGCCATGGGAGGCGTCTGGTGGATCGGCGTCCAGCAGCTCAATGCCAACGGGATGCCTCAGCTCCTCGAGCAGTCCCGGGCGCTGTTCCACCTGTTCCACCCGCTCCACATCTGCCTGAGCGCCATTGCGACGACAGCGCTGTTCTGGCGGCACGACCGGCGGTTGATCCGCGCGGTGGTCGTGGGGGTGCTGGGGACGACGATCCCCTGCGGTTTAAGCGACTATATCTTTCCGTACGTCGGCGGGCGACTGCTCGGGCAAGCGATGCACTTCCACGTCTGCGTCATCGAGCACCCGCAGCTGTTCTTCTCGTTTCTCCTCCTCGGTCTCCTCGCCGGCTTGTGGGCAGAGGAGCGCCTCGTCGGCAGCCACCTGTTCTCGCACGGCGCGCACATCTTCGTGAGCAGCACGGCGTCGCTCCTCTACCTCATCTCCTTCGGGTTCACCGGGTGGATGTTCGACGTGCGGCTCGTCTTCCCGGCGTTCCTCGTTATCGTCATTGCCGTGTGGGTGCCGTGCTGTCTGAGCGACATCGTAGTACCCGTGGCCGCCGCGGCGGACGGTTCGGCTTGCGTCTCTGAGCATGGTGGCCATTGAGCCGTTTTGCGCGCTGCGCTACGACGCCAGCCGGGTCGTAGACCTCAGCGCGGTCATCGCCCCCCCGTACGATGTGATCGACGCCGCCGAGCAGTCCCGCCTCTACGAGCGCTCCCCCTACAACATGGTTCGGCTGATCCTCGGCAAGGCGCTGCCCACGGACACCCCGGCCGACACCTGGTACCTGCGCGCGCGGCGCGACTTCGACCGATGGCGGGCCGAGGGGGTGCTGCGGCAAGATGAGCAGCCGGCACTCTATCTCATCGAGCACGCGTTCACCGTCGAGGGGCAGCCCCACGCGCGGCTCGGGATCACCGCAGCCCTGCGGCTGGAGGAGGGCATCGAGCGGGGCGTGTTCCGCCACGAGGCGACGCTCGAGGGCCCGAAGCGCGACCGGACAAAGCTGCTCGAAGCGATCCCGGCGAACCTCAGCCCCATCTTCTGCGTGTACCCGGATGCGGACGGCGGCGTCCACCGGCGGCTGGCTGAAGTCGTGCAGCGCGCGGCACCGGCGGCCCAGGCCGCGCTGGGCGATCAGGGGCTGCGGTTGTGGCGCGTGACCGACCCGGTAGCCGTGCGCGCCGTCGCCGGGCACCTGGCCTCAACGGCGGTCCTCATCGCGGACGGCCACCACCGGTTCGAGGTGGCCTACGCCCACCGGCAGCGCTACGGCCGCCTGATGACCCATTTCGTCTCGATGGCCGACCCCTCGCTCCTGATGCGCCCCATCCACCGCGTCGTGCGCCTGCCGAAGCCGGCGGATGCGGCAGCCCTCCAAGCGCTGGGCCAGACGGAGCCGATGGGAGATCTGCCAGCGTTGCGCCGGTGGCTGTCGGCGTCCGACGGGATGGACGGCCGGTTTGGCTGCTATGACGGCCGGCGATTGCTGGCGCTGCGGGTGACACCCTCCCGGCTGGCGGCGTGGTGTGCCAGCGGCAGCGTGCCGGAGCGCGTGGCCCGGCTGTGCGTCTCGACGCTCCACGGGCTGGTGCTGCCAGCACTCGGTGGCGCCGACGGGACGTCGGTGGCGCGCTACACCGCGGACGCTCAGAGCGCGGTCCGCGGGGTGGATGGCGGGGAGGGGCAGATGGCGTGGTTGCTGCCGCCGCTGCCGATTCCGCTGGTGTACGAGCTGGCGAAAGACGGCTTGCGCCTGCCGGCCAAGTCCACGTTCTTCTATCCTAAGGTCCTCTCGGGGCTAACCCTGCATGTCTTTGAGTGAATTCGCTTCGGGGTACTTGCGGCGACGGGTCCTGGCCGGGCACTCGCTCGCCGGACCGCTCGGCCCGCCCCGCCGCGGCGGGGCGTCGCTGCGGTCGGCGGGCTCGCTCGTCCCACCACCTGTCGTGGGCCCAGCGGGCCGTGCGCGCTGCGCACTGCCGCCACCGGCGGCGTCGACAGGTGGTGGGATCGTCCCGCGCTCCGCGCGGGACCCCATGGCCGCTCGCACCGCCTCCAGCTCCGGCTCCCGAGCGCCCGGCCACCCGTCGCCGTACGAAGTGAAAGGTTGTCTTCTGACTTGGCAGCTGGCCCAACACGGGCCCACGGCGAGCCCCGCGAGCGACTCGCGGGCTTCAGCCCGGCGGAGGCGGACGAGC
>CAYJWO010000148.1:0-3524 GCA_964373825.1 uncultured Planctomycetales bacterium | reverse complement strand
GGCAACTGCTGCACCAATGCCGAGCGCGGCAGGACCGTACTACAGCCGGCCACTCGGCCCTGGGCCAGCCGCTCGGATTGGACATGCGAGCCATAGCCGATGATTGGGACCGCAGAGTGCCGGGCGCGCAGCGTGCGGACCGCCTCCAGTGGATCAAGGCGCGTGGCGTTCAGGTCAATGATCACCACGGCGGCATCGGCCCCGGCGGCTTGGGCGTCCGCGAGCGTCCTGGCGATTCGCACCTCCAGCCCGAGTGCTTCCGCCACCGCCTGGATCTTGGCTTCAAACACCAGATCCTCCACTACCGCCAGCACAGCCATCTATCCCGATGCCGGCTCGAGCTGGATGAGCCTGCGGAGGAAATCGCCAGGGGTGAGGATCGTCAGTTCGGGAACGTGGGTTCTGACGGGTGTCGTCAGGAAGTGCCGCCGGTCGAGCGTGACCAGGTAGTCTGCGTTCGACGCGACCGCCGCCGCCAGGACCGGCACATCCTTGGGATGGATCACCCCTTCGTACGTCGCGCGAGCGGTCTCCGGTGGCGTGCGCACCACCCGGAGCTTGGCTCGCTTCAGAGACCGGTGAAAGGCTTCCAGATCTTTCGCCGGGCGCTTGCGATGCAGGTTCCGCTCGGCCTCCCGCAGCACCAACCGGGAGGTCGTCACGCTGATGCGGCCTTGCAGAGTGAAGCGGAGGATGAGCGCCGAGGCGCCGGTTGATGACGCGCAGCCGGCGAAATACACATTCGCGTCCAAAAACACCTTGATCATCCACCCAGCAGCTTCCGGGCCGCCTTAGCTGTCCGGGCGTCGACCTGGTCCTCCTTCAGGAACTCTGCGGCCCGCTCGTCGGTATACTCCTCAATGAACGCCTCTTCCTGACGCTTGGCTTCGAGCGCCCGGTACGCCTCCACGTCCAACAACACGATCAGCGGCCGCCCGTTGCGGGTCACCACGTAAGGTTCCTTGCGGTAGCGCACCTCGTCCATCACCTCGCCGAAGCGCTGCCGCAGCGCGAGGGCGGTGATCTCCTTGTTGGCCATTCGTTTCCCCTCTCTTGTCCACTGCACCACCAACGGAAGTATACTCTATAGTATGTATAGACTCAATAGTCTATGTATTTTGGTAGTCTCAATTCGAGTGGTGGCGAGGCTGAGGAGGGAGGAAGCCGTTGACGAGGCGCTCAAGCTCGGCGAGGTTCACGGGCTTGCAGACGTAGAAGTCGGCGCCGAGCTGCAGGGCGCCTGCGACGACCTCCTGGGCGTCCGCCGCGCTGAGCATGATGACCCGGCAGGAGCCCGGCAGCGCCTTGAGGCGCTTCAAGGTCTCGATACCATCCATCCCCGGCATGAGCAGGTCCAGCAGCACGACGTGCGGGTGGAACAGGCCCGCCATGGCCACCGCCTCCTCCCCGCACCCAAGGTGCCTGGCACTTTTCTCGCCCCACAAAATGCCTGTCCCCAAGGTGACTGTCACCTTGCCGTCGCATGAGTCGCTGGCTGAGGAGAGCCGGAGCGGATGGAGCAGGTCATGGGGTACAAATACAACGGCACGAGGGTGGCGGGGTCGTCGCGCTGACCAGAGGCGAAACGGGCGGCACCGAGGCGGGCGAGGGTGGCGACGCGGGGCAGCCACTGATCCGGCGGGGCGAAGTGGGCGTTGTCGCCGAGGTGTTTGACGATCTGGTCGCGGTAGAGCGCGCAGCCGTCGCCAAGAAACAGCGTGGGCCCTTTGACGTTTGCCAGGAAGTCGGCGATTGGCCCCAGGAAGAACTCCCCGTCTCGGACCGGGGTTCCCTGCTCCACGCGGTAGCGGGCGGCGTAGACGTTGCGCTGTTTGGCATCAAGCACCGGGCAGATGGGCCACGGGCTGTGCGGGACTTGGGCCGCGAGGATATCGAGCGACGGGACGCCGACGACCGGACGCTGCGAGGGGAACACGAACGCCTTGGTGAACGCCAGCCCGATGCGCAGTCCGGTGAACGAGCCGGGGCCGACGTCCACGACGACGGCGTCGAGCTGCGGGATCGTGGTCCCCGTTTCTTTGAGCAGCCGCTGAACCGCCGGGGGCAGCTCGGCCGCGTGCGGGAACTCAGCACCGATGACTTCGTAGGAGGCGAGCAGCTTCTCGCCGTCGGAGACGGCAACGCCGAGTTGGCGCGAGGATGTTTCAATCGCGAGAATCATGTTTGGTTCATTGGTTCACTGGTTCATCAGTTGGCTGGGTGCGCAAGGATTGGAAGCGAGCGTCCTCCGACGAGAGGCCAAGGCGGCGGCGGTTGGCGCTGACGTGCTCCAGGGTGACAGTCACCGCGGATGGCGGCAAAACCCCTTCGAATCGCTGTGCCCACTCGGCCACCGTAACCTTCCGGGGGCTCCACAGCAGGTCCTGATCCAGCCAAGCGGCCTGTGGGGCACCTTCCAGCCGGTAGCCGTCGAGGTGGATGAGCGGTACCCGGCCCTGATACTCGCGCATCAGGACGAACGTGGGGCTCTTGACCTTCTCCGGATCAACGCCCAGCCCTTGGGCGATCCCCTGCATCAGTGTCGTCTTGCCGCTGCCCAGGGGACCGTTGAGCGCGACGACGTCGCCGGGTTGCAGCAGCTCTCCCAAGCGAGCACCGAACGCCTGTGTTCCCTCGACGGAGGCGGTCGTGATTTCGATGGTATCAACGGATTGCGGATTTCGGATTGCGGATTTCGGATTGCGTGGCATCTGCGATTAAAAGTGGCTAAAACCTACTGGCGGCAGCGGCTTCAGGAGGCCGCCGGGCAGCCGAAGCGTGACACCGACCTTGCGCGAAACGACTGCCCCGATGCGCGTGACCGGACAAGCGCCCAGAGAGCGCGGCACGCGCCGAGCGTCGCGCGGGCCGACGGCGAACAGTAGCTCGAAGTCTTCCCCATCCGCCAGCGCGTGGTGGAGTGTCCGCGCGGCACTCGCGACGGGAATCCGTGCCGCGTCCACCTGGAGCCCTGCTCCGCTGGCGCGGCTCATCTGCCAGAGGTCCTGGGCCAACCCGTCCGAGAGATCCATCATCGCATGAATCGGCGCGCGGCGCAGCAGCTGCTGGGCCTCGCGCACCCGCGGGATGAAGCGCTTGTGGCGGCCGCTGCGGTACGAGCCGCCCAGCCGGCCGGTGACAAACAGCAAGTCGCCCGCGCGCGCCCCGGAGCGCAAGACCGCCCGCCCACGCGGGACCGTGCCGAGGATGGCGACGTCAATGACGAGCTGGGGTGAGCGCACGGTGTCGCCGCCGACGACGGCCATGTGAAAGCGCTTGGCACAGCGCGCGAGCCCCTGGGCGATCCCGTCGAGCCAGCGGCGGGTGGTCTGGGGGGGTGCGCCCAGCGAGACGACCGCCCAGCGCGGGATGCCGCCCATGGCGGCGATGTCGCTGACGGTGCAGGCGAGCGCCTTCCAGCCGACACCAGCGGGGGTCGCGTCGGCGCGGCGAAAGTGGACGCCTTCGACGAGCATGTCGGAGGCGAAGAGCAGTTCGTGACCCGGCGGAGCCGCGAGGACCGC
>CAYJWO010000147.1:0-3553 GCA_964373825.1 uncultured Planctomycetales bacterium | reverse complement strand
GCCAGCCTCTCGACGGAGAGCTTCATCGCGGCGGCCAGCTTCCAGGAAACGACGCGGGTCTTGACCGAGGCCGCCGCCAGCGGTAAGCGCGATCCGCTGATCGGGCTCAAGGAGAACGTCATCATGGGCCATCTCATCCCCGCGGGGACCGGATTTCCGCCAAACCGCGAGGGCGACATGGTGAAGGTGGCCCCCCCGCCGCGGCTACCGGGCGAGGCGGCGGACGACGCATCGGCTGATGACGCCGAGGTCGGCGACGGCAGCGGCAACGGCGCGCGCGCGTAACCGCGATGCCGACGATTAGCCAGCTCATCCGGATCGGCCGGCGGTCGCTGGGCAGACGCACCAAGGCGCCAGCGCTCAAGGCATCGCCGCAGCGACGCGGGGTGTGCGTGCAGGTGCGGACGATGACGCCCAAGAAGCCCAACTCCGCGTTGCGCAAGATCGCCCGTGTGCGGCTGACGACGGGGATCGAAGTGACCGCCTACATCCCGGGCGAGGGGCATAACCTGCAGGAGCACTCGATCGTCCTGGTGCGCGGCGGACGGGTCAAGGATCTGCCGGGGGTGCGCTACCACATCGTCCGGGGCACGCTGGACGCCTCCGGGGTCAACCAGCGCAAGAAATCGCGCTCCAAGTACGGGGCCAAGCGGCCCCAAGAGGGCAAGACATGAGCCGGCGACGGCGAGCCCAGCGACACGAGGCACCCCCCGATTCGCGGTACAGCAACCGGCTGGTCCAGAAGCTCATCAACATCATCATGACGGACGGCAAGAAATCGATCGCCGAGGACATCGTGTACACGGCGTTCGACGAGCTGCGGGAGGCGGTCGGCACGAACGACGTGCTCAGCGTCTTCCATCGGGCGATTGAGAACGTCCGGCCGCACGTGGAGCTCAAGGCGCGGCGCGTCGGGGGCGCGAACTACCAGATCCCCATTGAGGTGCGGCACGACCGGGGGATGTCGCTGGCCCTGCGCTGGCTGCGCACCGCCGCCCAGTCGCGCAAGGGGGCCCCCATGGCCAAGCGGCTCTCCGAGGAGCTCCTGAGCGCCTACAAGGGCGAGGGCTCCGCGGTGCGCAAGCGGGAAGAGACGCACAAGATGGCGGAAGCCAATCGGGCGTTCGCCCACTACCGATGGTAACCCTGTAACGACGATGGCCACGACCGAACAGCAGACCACCGACTCGCAGGTTGAACGGCTGACGTACACCCGCAACTTCGGGATCGTGGCCCACATCGACGCGGGCAAGACCACGACGTCGGAGCGGATCCTATTCTACACCGGTCGGGTCCACAAGATCGGCTCGATCGACGACGGCACGACCCAGCTCGACTGGATGGCGCAGGAGCGCGAGCGAGGAATCACGATCACGTCCGCCGCGACGACCTGCTTCTGGGGCAAGTACCGGCTCAACCTCATCGACACCCCGGGCCATGTGGACTTCACCGCCGAGGTCGAGCGCAGCCTCAAGGTGCTGGACGGCTGCGTTGTGGTCTTCTGCGGATGCGGCGGGGTGGAGCCCCAGTCGGAGACCGTGTGGCGGCAGGCGGACAAGTACGGGGTCCCCCGGATGGCGTTCGTCAACAAGTTGGACCGGCTGGGCGCCGACTTCTTCCGGGTGCTTCAGGAGATCCGCGGGCAGCTGGGGGCCAAGGCGGCGGTGGCGCTGCAGATCCCCATCGGCCGCGAGGACACCTTTACGGGGATGGTGGACCTCGTGCGCATGAAGAGCCTGGTGTTCGATTCTGCCCATCCGGAACAGCCACCGGCCGAGGGGGAGGTCCCGGCGGAGCTGAACGAGCAGGCGGCGCAGTACCGCCATGAGCTCGTGGAGAAGGTCGCGGAGCTGGACGAGACGCTCATGGAGAAGTACGTCCACGACCAGTTGCCGACGAACGAGGAGCTGCAGGCGGCGATCCGGCGGGCGACGATCACGCACGGACTGGTGCCGGTGCTGTGCGGCGCTTCGTTTCGTAACATCGGCACGCAGCCGCTGCTGGATGCGGTGTGCCAGTACCTGCCCTCGCCGCTCGACGTGCCGAACCCTCCGGCGCACAACCCGAACGATCCGGAAGAGCGGATCAACGTCGGAGCCGATGAGAACGCGAACCTGGCGGCGCTGGCCTTCAAGATCGCCGCGGACCCCTACGTCGGGAAGCTGTTTTTCGTCCGGGTCTACGCGGGCACGCTGCGGCCGGGGGAGAATATCTACAACACGACGAAGCGCCGCAAGGAGCGCATCAGCAAGCTGATGCGCATGCACGCCAACAAGCAGGAGATGGTCGAGGAGATCAAGGCCGGGGACATTGGGGCTGCGGTGGGGCTGAAGTTCACGACGACCGGCGACACGCTCGCCCATGACGACGTGCCGCTGGTATTCGAGCGCATCCAGTTTCCCGAGCCGGTGGTCGCCATGTTCATCGAGCCGAAGACCAAGGGCGAGCAGGACAAGTTGGCCACAGCGCTCGGCCGCCTGCAGGACGAGGACCCGACCTTCATCGTCGAGTACAACCAGGAAACCGGCCAGACGCTCATGCAGGGGATGGGCGAGCTGCACCTGGACATTCTGGTGGACCGGATGCGGCGCGAGTTCAACGTCGAGCCCATCACCGGCAAGCCGCAGGTGGCGTACAAAGAGACCATTACGCAAGAGGTCGAGAAGGTCGAAGGCAAGCACATCAAGCAGAGCGGCGGCCGCGGGCAGTACGGGCATGTCGTCGTCGCCATCGAGCCCGGGGAGCCGAAGAGCGGGGTGACGTTCATCAATAAGGTGGTCGGCGGTCGCATCCCCAAGGAGTTCATCCCGGCGGTGGAGGCCGGCGTGCGCGAGGCCGCCAAGTCCGGCCCGCTGGGCGGGTACCCGGTGCAGGATGTGTGCGTGACACTCTACGACGGATCGTATCACGACGTCGACTCGTCAGAGATCGCCTTCAAGATCGCGGCCATCGAGGCGTTCAAGCAGGGCTGCCTGAGTGCCAAGCCGGTGCTGCTGGAGCCGATCATGCTCGTCGAGGTGGTCCTGCCGGAAGAGTTCGTTGGGGAGATCATGGGCGATCTGCAGGCGCGGCGCGGCAAGATCGAGGGCATGGTGGAGCGGGGGGCGAGCCGCGTCATCCGCGCCTTCGTGCCGTTGGGCGAGATGTTCGGCTACGCGACGGCGATCCGGTCGCTGTCGCAAGGGCGGGCAGCGTACAGCATGGAGCCAGCACGCTACGAGCAGGTGCCGGCGAATGTGGCGGCCAAACTGATCGGGGGGAGGCACAAGTAGATGGCGATGGCAAAGCCCAAGTTCGAACGGACGAAGCCCCACGTGAACATCGGGACGATCGGCCACGTGGACCACGGCAAGACGACGCTGACGAGCGCCATCACGAAGGTCCTGAGCGCCAAGGGCCTCGCCCAGGCGAAGTCCTACGAGGAGATCGACAACGCCCCCGAGGAGCGGGAGCGCGGCGTCACGATCAACGTCCACCACGCCGAGTACGAGACGGCGACCCGCCACTACGCCCACGTCGACTGCCCGGGGCACGCCGACTACATCAAGAACAT
>CAYJWO010000146.1:0-3582 GCA_964373825.1 uncultured Planctomycetales bacterium | reverse complement strand
GGAAACAGCTCTTCGATCATGGTCTCTGCGTGGCCGGCTCCTGACAAGACGCTCGTGGATACCAAGGCCGAAGCGCAGTTTGAACGCTTCAAGGCGGTGGTGACTTCCATTCGCACGACCCGCGCCGAGCTGAACGTGCCCGGTGACCGGCAGATGCCAACGGTCTGGCTGATCAGCAAAGACGCGGCGACACGTCGCTTCTTCGGTGAGCACCAGCACTGGCTGCAAGCGCTGGCCCAGGTGAGCGCAGTGGCGGTACTGGAACGCTTTCAGAGACAGCGAGACGCGACCACGGCAATCGTAGACGGTGTGGAGGTGGTCATTCCGCTTGGTGGCCTCATCGATGTGCAGAAAGAGACCAAGCGACTGCAGCAGAAGGTCAGTGCACTCAGCGGGTATGTTGAGCGCACCACCGTTCGCCTGCATAACAAGCAGTTTACTGAGAAAGCACCGGCTGAAGTGATCGAGCAATCTCGGAAGCAGCTCAGCCAGGCTCAAGAAACCCTCAAGAAGCTTTCGGATTACCTCGCCATCTTCCAATCCATGTAACCTGCCTACGATGAAGCCTCGGGAGTTTGACGCATTGCTCAAGACAGCCCTCCGCGAGGACGGCGCCGCATCCGATCTCACCTCCCGTCGGGTTCTGCCCAATCGTGCGATGGCTCGTGCCCGCATCGTGGCGCGCGCCAACGGCGTCCTGGCCGGCGGGGAAGTCGCCGCCCGGGTGTTTCGCGTCCTGAACCCTTCGCTGCGCTGTAGGGTGCGTCGCCGGGATGGCGTGCCGGTTCGCCGAGGGCAGGTGCTGCTCACCGTTGAGGGGCGCGCCGCGTCCATCCTCGCAGCCGAGCGAACGGCCCTGAACCTCCTCGGCCACCTCTCCGGCATCGCCACCCTGACGGCGGCGTACGTGCGCCGCGCGCAGGGCACCCGAGTGAAGATCTTCGACACGCGCAAGACGCTGCCAGGGCTGCGCGTGCTCCAGAAATACGCGGTGCACGCCGGCGGCGGCTGCAGCCACCGCGCGTCCCTGCGCGACGCGGTCCTGATCAAGACCAACCACCTTCGGGTGTTGGAGGGGAGAGAGTTGGGCATTCGGAATGTGGAATTCGGAATGGTCATTCAACGGGCGATCAAGCAAGCAAAGGGACGCCGGCCAAGGAACTTCGTCGAAGTTGAGGTCAGGAACCTCAAGGAGTGTCAAGCGGCACTTGCGGCTCGGCCGGACGCCATTCTCCTGGACAACTGGCGGCTGAAGCATATCAGGCGCGCGGTATGGCTCAGAAATTCCGCATTCCGCATTCCGCATTCCGCATTGCTGCTTGAGGTCTCGGGCGGTGTGACGCTGGCCAACATCCGCGCCATCGCCCGGACCGGGGTGGAGCGCATCTCGGTCGGCCGCCTGACCCACTCGGCTCCCGCGCTCGACGTCGCGCTGGAAGTCATCGGATGAGCCGCTTCCGGCTCGTGACGGACCTGACGCCGAAGGGCGACCAGCCGCAGGCGATCGACGCGCTCACCCAGGGCCTGAAGGAAGGGCGCAAGTTCCAGACGCTCCTGGGAGTGACTGGCAGCGGAAAAACGTTCACCGCGGCTCACATGATTGCCCAGCACAATCAGCCCACCCTGGTCATCTCGCACAACAAGACGCTGGCCGCGCAGCTCTATAGTGAATTCAAGAGCCTCTTTCCTCACAACGCGGTCGAGTACTTCGTCAGCTACTACGACTACTACCAGCCGGAAGCGTACGTCCCGCAGACCGACACCTACATCGAGAAGGACGCCGCCATCAACGACGACCTCGACCGGCTGCGCCTCTCGGCGACGAGTGCTGTGCTCAGCCGGCGCGACACGATCGTCGTCGCCAGCGTCTCCTGCATCTACAACCTCGGCGACCCGGACGAGTACGGCGAGCAGATGCTCTGGCTAGGAAGAGGCAAGCCGGCGAGGCGCGATGAGCTGCTCTCGTGGCTCGTCGGCATCCACTACGCCCGCAACGACGTGGACTTCCGCCGCGGCACCTTCCGGTCGCGCGGCGACACGGTGGACGTGTTCCCGGCCTACCGGCAAACCGCGTACCGCATCGAGCTGGCCGACGGGCAGGTTGCGCGCCTGCGCGAGCTCAACCCCACGACCGGCGACACCATCGCCGAGCTGGAGCAGATCGCCGTCTACCCGGCGAAGCACTTCCTCATCAAGAAGGAGCGCGTCGAGCGCGCCGCCGAGGCGATCGAGCGGGAGGCGGCGGAGTGCGTCCGCAACCTGCAAGCACAGGGCAAGCTGCTCGAAGCGCAGCGGCTCGAGTCGCGCACCCGCTACGACCTCGAGATGCTGCGCGAGCTGGGCTACTGCCACGGGGTGGAGAACTACTCGCGCCACCTGGCCGGCCGCGCCCCGGGCTCCCGGCCGTCCTGCCTCATCGACTACTTCCCGAAAGACTACCTCATGATCATCGACGAGTCGCACGTCACCGTGCCGCAATTACGCGGCATGTACGAAGG
Organism: uncultured Planctomycetales bacterium; assembly: GCA_964373825.1. Lineage (GTDB taxonomy): Bacteria > Omnitrophota > Gorgyraeia > Aquiviventales > Aquiviventaceae > CAYJWO01. Next base: position 1,084 of record CAYJWO010000146.1, on the reverse strand, counting down.
CGACCGCGCCCGAAAGACCATCCTCGTCGAGTACGGGTTCCGATTGCCCTCGGCGCTCGACAACCGCCCCCAGACGTTCGACGAGCTGACGTCGCTCATGCGCCAGGTGGTCTTCGTCTCGGCCACCCCCGGACCCTACGAGCTGAAGATGAGCGGGGGGTGCCTCGTCGAGCAGATGATCCGCCCGACAGGCCTGGTGGACCCGGCCGTGACGGTCAAGCCGACGGCGGGGCAGATCGACGATCTGATCGAGCAGATCCGCGGGCGGGCGGAGCGCGGCGAGCGCGTGCTGGTCACCACGCTGACCAAGCGGTTGTCCGAGGACCTGGCGCGCTACCTCGCGGAGGCCAAGCTGCGCGTGAAGTACCTCCACGCCGACATCGACGCGATCGAGCGGGTCGAGATCCTGCGCGACCTGCGCCGCGGCGCCTTTGACTGCCTGGTGGGCATCAACCTGCTGCGCGAGGGGCTCGACCTGCCCGAGGTGTCGCTCGTGGCGGTCCTCGACGCGGACAAGGAGGGGTTCCTGCGCTCCGGCACGTCGCTCGTCCAGGTGGCGGGGCGCGCCGCGCGCAACCTCCACGGGGAGGTGATCCTCTACGGCGACCACACGACGGACGCTATGCAGCACCTGATCGATGAGACGCAGCGCCGACGCCAGAAGCAGCTGGCCTACAATGAGGCCCATGGGATCACCCCGACGACCGTGACCAAGGCCATCCGGGAGAGCATCGAGGCGGTCCGCGAGGCGGAGGCGTACACGGTGGAGCAGACCGGCCAGTCCGTCGAGGCGCACGAGGTGCGCCTGGCCCTGGCCGAGCTGGAAGGGGAGATGCTCAGCTGCGCGCAGCGGCTGGAGTTCGAGCGCGCGGGCCTCCTGCGCGACCAGATCCGTGAGCTCAAGGAGCGCTACCACGTCGGAACCGACGAGACCCCACGCCCGCGACGAGCGCGACGCCAACCTTGAAGCCCGGCTGTCGGCCCGGTTGCTCGGTATACCGGTGCACGCGTACCGGCGCGTCGCCTCCACCATGGACATCGCCCATGCGCTGGCAGCCGGAGGGGCCCGGGAAGGCACGCTGGT
>CAYJWO010000145.1:0-3584 GCA_964373825.1 uncultured Planctomycetales bacterium | reverse complement strand
AAGCCGCTCCACCACGAGCGGCTCGACCGGCGGCTGGCGCTTGCGTTCGGGTTCATGTCCTTCATTCCCATCTTGGCGGTCTTCGCCGCCAGGATCTCCGGGATGAACCTCGATGTGGCGCTCCTGGTCATCGTCCCCTCGACCTTCATCGGCTACTTCCTCATCGTCCGCCGGACCATGGGGTCGGTCATGGCGCTGGCCCGGCAGACGCAACGGTTGGCCACGGGCCGCGCCCCGGGCAAGATCGAGATCAATGAGCAGAACGAGATCGGTGAACTGGCCCGGGCGTTCAACCGGATCACCCAGGAGCTGGAGCAGAAGATCGAGGAGCTGGAGTCGTCCCGCCTACTCGTGAAGCGGCTGCTCGCGCGGATTGGCACAGCCATCGTCTCCTACGAAGGGATCGACAACCTGCTGAACCTCATCATCGAGAATACGGTGGCGGCCATGGAGGCGGAGCTGGGCAGCCTGCTGTTGGTGGACGGGGAGAAGCAGGAGCTCTCGGTCAAGACGTCGTGGCCGCAGGAGGAGGCCCCTGCCACTGCGGGTGCGCCGCGGATCAAACTCGGGGAGGGGATCGCCGGCTGGGTGGCCAAGGAGGGCCGCGCGATGCGGGTGACCGGGGGGGCGGATGCGCTCGGGGTGACCAACCGCCCCCAGGCCGAGGGGACGATCCTCTGCGTGCCGCTGCGACTGCGCGAGCAGACCATCGGCGTGATGGCGGTGTGGCGCCTCTCCCCGGCGCAGGTCTTCACTGAAGACGATGAATCGCTCATGGCGAGCATCGGGTCGCAGGTGGCGGTTGCGATCGAGAACTACCGCCTGAACCTGGACATGGAGCGGACGTACGTCGAGACGATCATGGCGCTGGCGCTCGCCGTCGAAGCGAAGGACCAGTACAGCTCGGGCCACTCGAAGCGGGTCGGCTACTACGCGATGCAGGTCGGGAGGGCGTTGGGGCTGGACGAGGAGATGCAGCGCACGCTCCAGGACGGCGGGGTCCTCCACGACATCGGCAAGATCGGGATCAAGGATGAGATCCTGCTCAAGACGTCGGCGCTGACCCCGGACGAGCAGCGGATCATGGAGCAGCATCCGGTGATCGGCGAAGCGATCATGAAGCCGGTGCGGTCGCTGCGAGGGGTCGTCGAGCTCGTCCGGTACCACCACGAGCGCTACGACGGCACCGGGTATCCCGCGGGCCTGAAGGGTGAGGCGATCCCGCTGGGCGCGCGCATCCTCTCGGTGGCGGATACCTACGACGCGATGATCACGGATAGGCCCTACCGCAAGCGGCTCTCCGTGGATGAGGCCAAAGCGGAGCTGCGACGGCTCGCCGGGAACCAGTGCGATCCGGTCGTCGTCCAGGCGTTCCTCCACCTCCTGGAGGAGAAGGCGCAGCGGCTGGTCTCCCGCTACGATTCGGGATCGCTGCCGCTGCTGGAGCTGCGCGAGGGGCAGGGGACCGCCGCTGAGCTCTGACCGGCGCGGGCTATACGACCTCTGTGGGCTGCCTGTTGTGCCGCTTCGCGTTCCGTGCTAGACTAGCCCCGGCATGAACGACGTTCCTGATCGGCGCGCCGATATCCGGAGCCGCCTGGACGCCCTGCGGAAGCGTTGGGTCGAACTCCGGAGGTATCTTTGACCTGGAGGGGCTGGCTCAGCGCATCGCCGGCATCGAGCACGAGATGGCGCGCAGCGACTTCTGGTCAGACCAGGAGCGCGCCGGCCAGACCGTGCAGCGCCTCAAGGCGCTCAAGGCGGCGCGGGATCCGATCGAGCGGTTCCAACGCGGTCTGCGCGACCTGACCGAACTACTCGCCCTCACCGACCCGCACGACCACGCCTCGCTCGACCAGCTCTCGAATGACCTCGCCGCGCTGGAGACCCAACTTGGGCACGTGGAGATCCAACGGCTCTTGAGCGGCGAGCTGGACAAGAACGACGCCATCCTCAGCGTCCACTCCGGGGCCGGCGGCACCGAGTCGTGCGACTGGACCCAGATGCTGCTGCGGATGTACCAGCGCTGGGCCGAGGAACGTGGGTTCACGTGGGAGCTCATCGATCTCCTGCCGGGCGAAGAGGCGGGGGTCAAGAACGCGACCGCGATCGTGAAGGGGCCGTACGCCTACGGCTACCTCCAGGCGGAGGAGGGGGTCCATCGGCTCGTGCGAATCTCGCCGTTCGACGCGAACAAGCGCCGCCACACCTCCTTCGCGTCGGTGGACGTCGTGCCGGAGGTGGACGACACGATCCGGATCGAGATCAAGGCGCAGGACCTGCGGGTCGACGTGTTCCGGTCGGGCGGCAAGGGCGGCCAGTCGGTGAACACGACCGACTCGGCGGTGAGGATCACCCACCTGCCGAGTGGGCTCGTGGTGACCTGCCAGGACGAGCGGTCGCAGCTCCAGAACAAGAACAAGGCGATGCAGGTGCTCCAGTCGCGCCTCTACAACCTGGAACGGCAGAAGCGCGAGGAGCAGGCGGCGAAGGAGTACCAGTCGAAGCAGAAGATCGAGTGGGGCTCGCAGATCCGGTCCTACGTCCTGCATCCGTATACCATGGTGAAGGACCACCGCACCGAGCACGAAACCGGGAGCGCGCAGGCGGTGCTCGATGGGAAGCTCAACCCTTTCATGGAGGCGTACTTGAAGTGGAAAGTGCAGCGGTGAGTCGTGTTGCGGTCCGGCTTTCCATTGCCAGCACGATGATCGCACCCCGAACCGGGTTCGCGTGTTCGTGCGCCATGCCACCGTCGGTGCAGGAGGCGGTCAAACAGGCCGATGCGGTGGTGCTCGGGCGGGTGCACCGCTTTGAGATAAGAAACCGTCGTCGCACCGCTACGATTCGCGTCACCACCGTGTGGAAGGGGACGCCCTCTCGATGGATGACGGTCAATACCGGGAATGGCGAAGGCGATTGCGGCTTCCACTTTGTCGCAGGACTGACGTGCGTGGTTTTTGCGAATCAGGTTGGATGGGGCGAGTTTTCGACCACCAGTTGTGACTGGAACCAGCCGATCGACGGCCCGCAACCGTTTGAGTTTCTGAAAGCGCTCGGGCCTGGAACTGCGGTCAAATAGGACACGCGATGGTCGGGTGGATTCTTCAGAAGATCATCGGGACGTTCCATGAGCGGGAGCGGAGGCGGCTCTGGCCGACGGTCGAGCGCATCACGGCGCTCGAGCCACAGATCCAGCAGCTCAGCGATGAGCAGCTCCGCGCCAAGACGGACGAGTTCAGGGCGCGGGTGGCGAAGGGGCTGGCGGGACAGCAGGTCCTGGACCCGTCGCAGCCGGAGTGGTACGACCTCGCGATGGATGCGCGCATCGCGATGCGCCAGCACCGCCGCAAGGCGCAGCAACGCGTCCTCGATCAGATCCTGCCGGAGGCGTTCGCGGTCGTCCGCGAGGCGGCGCGCCGGCGGCTCGCCATGCGCCACTTCGACGTGCAGCTCCTCGGCGGCATCGTCCTCCACGAGGGTAAGATTTCCGAGATGGCGACCGGCGAAGGGAAGACGCTCGTCGCCACCCTGCCGGCGTACCTCAACGCGCTGACCGGCCGAGGGGTGCACATCGTGACCGT
>CAYJWO010000144.1:0-3619 GCA_964373825.1 uncultured Planctomycetales bacterium | reverse complement strand
AGATGACGGCGAGCTTGCTGAAGATCTCGAACGCGTCGGCGGTGTTGCGGCCGGCGAAGAGCTCGTTGTAGCCGATTTCTACATTGACCGACGTCTCGTGCTGCTCGAGGCGGCGGAAGACCGAGGGGAACCCTTCGCCCCACAGGTTCACGATCCCGCGCAGCCCCCACTTTCCGAAGTTTTCGATCTGCTCGTGCGTGCTGTTGACGCTGACCGTGCCCTCCACCGAGCCGATCAGCATGACCCGCTCCAGCGGGGCGATGCCAAGCTCCGCCAGCATCGGAAACTCATTCGCCGGATCCTCGTTGCGCGCATTGAAGCCGGTCTCGAGGTTGACGTAGACCTGCCGCCGGTAGCGTGTCTCGGCTGCGGACGAGCTCAGCGGTACCGCGCGCGGCTCCTCGGATGCGCCGGGAAGACCCCCGGCCGCCAAGCGCGTCGCCGCGAACTGGACCGGTTCATCCGGCAGGTCTGACGGCGAGGCGTCCAGCGCGATGCGCATGGTCTGCAGCGCGTGCTCGTCGGCCGCGCGCTCCCACCGGACGGCCTCATCGAGCCGTCCGGTTTCCAGCAATCGGGTCGCCTGCAGGCGCAGCTCCGCCAGCAGGAGCGCATCGCGGATGGCGACTTCCCGCGCCAGCGTCGTCAAGATCTCGCGCTGCGTGCCGCTGTAGCGCGGGGAGGGATCGCTGGGCTGGCGGCTGACCTGGGCCTGGTACGGGTCGAAGTTCCACGCCCGGCTGAGAATCAGGCGGGTTTCAAAATCGAACTGGCCATCGCCGAGCCCTGGGCTCTCGTTCGGGTCGTACGCGCTCGGGATCTTCCAGCTGGTCTGGAGGCTGGTGACGATCGGCTCCTCGAGCAGGCGCCACTTCGTGCGCAGCCAGATGTCGCCGACGTTCGCGTTCAGAAGATCCACGCTGTCGTCCCGGAAGTGGGCGGACTGGTAGGGGACGCTGGCCAGAAAGGTCAGTTCGTCCAGCACGCCGTACTCGAGCTTGAACTCGTTGCGGATGTCGCGAAAGATCCCGGCCTTGACCTTTCGGACGCTCTCCCCATCCGCGTCGAAGTCCCGCTTATTGTAAAAGTAGCGGTAGAAGTATTCGACGTACCAGTGGTTGCGGGGGATGGTCCACGCTCCCGCCCAGGCGAGCGGAGCGCCACCCACGAGCAGGATGGCGACGAGCGCTGTCCGAACGACCGACATGACCCCAGTTTATTCGCGCGGGAATAGGCCGTCAAGCTGAAATCTCGCCGGTTTGTAAAACCCTGATGTGATCTTGACAAACTTTCAATACTCCTTAACAATAGGAGGACAGAATCTCCACAATGCCCAACGTCAATCAAACGGAGCCAGCCAGCACGTCCTCCCCGCCCAGGGCGGTACGCCCCATCCGCCGCCGGTCGCTGCTTGAACAGCATCATCTGAGCGAGCGCGAGCAGAAGAACCTCCACATCCTGGAGCTCATCCGGCAGCGGGGCCCCATCACCCGCACCGAGCTCTCCCAGGGGACCGGGTTCAACATCGTGACCGTCTCCAACTACATCAACCAGTTCCTCAAGGACGGGTTGGTGGTGGAGCGGGGGCTGGATGTGTCCACCGGCGGCCGCAAGCCCGTGCTGGTGGAGCTCAACGCGAAGACGGGATTCGCCGTGGGGATGGACTTCGGGCCGCGGGAGTCGGACCGGCACACCGCAATCGCGGTGATCACCGACCTGCGCGGCCGCATCGTCCACCGGCTCGCGAAGCCGGGCACCGGCGACACGCTGGATCGCATGCTGCAGGGGGCTCGCGACATCCTGCGCGAACTGCTGAAGACGAGCCCGGTGGACGTGAAGAAAATCCAGGGGATCGCCATCGGCCTGCCGGGGATCCTGGACGAGCGAGCCGGGACGGTGCGCGACCCCTCGCGTCAGGGTGTGCGCGCCAACTACTTCACGGAGCGGGATCGCCTGGAGGCGGAGTTCCGGCTGCCAGTGCTCATCGGCCACGATGCCACCCTCGCCGGCTATGGGGAATCGCGACTGGGGGTGGATCGCCCGGTCGAGAATCTCGTCTACCTCTACTCCGACGTCGGGGCGAGCCTCCTCTTCCATGGGCACATCTACTGGGGCTCCAGCGGCAGCGCTGGGGAGCTCGGGGTCTTCGTGGCCTCGGACGAGGACTACCTCAAGTGGATCAAGAGCCCCTCGTTCGTCCTGCCCAACGTCTGGGACTTGGGGGTGAGCGCCCAAGCGCGCAAGCTCGTCAGCGAGGGGCACGCGACAGCACTCCGCGACCTCGCCAAGGGGCAGCCGGATACGATCCAACTCGAGACGGTGCTGCGCGCAGCCGCGGATGGCGACCAGCTCGCGCGGCAGCTCGTCGAGCACGCCGCGATGCAGCTGGGGATCCGCATCGCCTACCTGGTGAACCTCCTCAATCCGGACGTCGTCATCATCGGCGGCGGCATCGAGCAGGCCGGATCGCTGCTCCTCGAGCCAGTATGGCGCTCCGTGCGCAAGTACGCCTACGAGGAGTCGGCCAGCCTTGTCGATATCCTCCCGGCGCAGCTCGGCGACAACGCCGTCGCTCTCGGAGCCGCGTGCTGGGTCATCAGAGAAATCTTCGTTCAGGCGTGATCCCATCACCTGCCTGGTCCCGCCACAGGCGGGACCACCTTGCGGCGCCGAGGCTCCCGTGGATGAACAACGAGCACGCCGCAAGGTCGGCTGCGCCGAGCAGGCAGGCGGTGGGATGACTCCCTCTCGGTCTCAGGTTCCTCTCCTGAGGTCATTCCCGCTATGAGCCCAGCCCAACGCGGCAGCCGGTTTGCGCGCTCGGGACGCGGACAGATTGTCCTGAGCACGCGACAACTCGCGACGCTCGTCAAGGCCGGCATGCCGCTCTTGCGCGCCCTGCGCACGGTGAGCGAACAGCTCGATCCTGGGCCTCTGCGCGACGTGTTCGCCAGCGTCGCCGGCGATGTCGAAGGCGGCGACAAGCTGTCGGAAGCGCTCGCCCACCATCCCAAGTGGTTCGCCACCTTCTACGTCAACATGGTCCGCGCCGGCGAAGTCGGCGGCCTGCTGGACGAAATCTTGCGGCGGCTCGCGGAGCTGCTGGAGAAGCAGGCGAAGATCAAGGACCGTGTGCGCAGCGCGCTCATGTACCCGGCGTTCGTCATGGTCGCGGCGGTCGGGATCCTCATCATCCTCATGGCGTTCGTCGTGCCGACGTTCGTCGGGATGTTCACGGAGTTGGGGTCGGCTCTGCCGCTGCCGACCCGTATCCTGGTGGGGATTTCCACCGCGGTCCGGTCGTGGTGGTGGGCGGTCCTGCTGGGCCTCGGCGGTCTGGTGGCCCTGTCCCGCATGTTCCTCTCCACCCCGGCCGGGCGGCGCCTGAGGGATCAGCTGCTGCTGCGCGCCCCGGTATTCGGCTCGCTGGTGGAACGGGTCCTCGTGGCGCGCTTTGCGCGGACCTTCGGGACGCTCATCTCCAGCGGGGTCCCCATCCTGACGGCGCTTGAGACGGTGCGCGCGACGGTGACAAACGTCATCCTCGATGAGGCGCTGCAAGAGGTGGAGCGGAGCCTCAAGGTCGGCGAGTCGCTCTCGCGGCCGCTGGAGACCTCCG
>CAYJWO010000143.1:0-3627 GCA_964373825.1 uncultured Planctomycetales bacterium | reverse complement strand
GCGCCGGATGCAGCGGCCGCTGGAGCACGAGCTGCCAACGGCCGTCCGCGTACACCGCGTCGCTCACGAGCGCGCTGGCGGACGCGCGCCCCTCTCGAAGGGCCGCCGCATCGCCCACCACCGCCTCGCGGGCCCGGCCGTCGTGCGCCGACCAATAACACAGATCGAGCGACGGACTCCCGGCCACGGGCCACGCCTGCAGTGTCACGGTATCGCCGGCGACGTCCGCGGGCCTGAGCGCCACCGCCAGCGCATCGGCGGGCCGGGTGGCGGCCTCCTGCGTCGGATCGTCCCACGTCAGCCGCCAGGCGATCGTCTCATCATTCCACGCGACCTGGACGCCCACGCATGTCGCGGTCGGCGGCGCCGTCCACGTCCCGTCAGGCCCGACGGCGTTGCGCAACCGCACGTCCGTCCGCTCCACCTGTTCCCACTGCGGATCCGCGACGGTGGAAGGGAGAGGCCCTGCCGCGCGCCACGCCCTGGCCGTGCGGTGCCAGTGCGGCGGCTCCTGGAGCGACGCGACGTAGTACGCCAACTGCCAAGCGTCCTCCGGGCTGACCGCTCCAGTATAGGCTGGCATGCCGGAGCCGTCGATCCCGGCCAGCAGCCGCGTCAGGATGTCGCGAGCGCTACTCCCGCCCCGAAAGCTCCACCCCTGCGTCAGGTTGGCCGGCCGAATGGGGAGGCTCCAATCATCCACCAGCCCAGCCGCGGACGTGCCGTTGGCTCGCCCGTGCGCGCCATGGCAGGCCGCGCAGCCCAGTTGCTCGTAGACGGCGCGGCCCTTGGCGAGGTCCGCGTGCCCCGCCCCGGGATCGTCGCCGAGATCCACCGGCTCAGGTGGGGTCGACTGGAAGACGTCGGAGAGGCTCTTGAGGTACGCGACGAGGTGCCACCGGGTCGCCTCATCCAGGTGGCCCCAGTCCGGCATGTTGGTGCCTGGCAGCCCGTGGGCAATGGCGCGAAACAGGTCGTCATCGGTCGGCGGGGTGCCGCTGACTGTCGTGCGGATCTTGTAGGTGCCGGTCGTCAGGTCCCGGGGGCGCGGGTAGAAGCGTTTGGCGTCCACCCCGTCGCCGCGGCCGGTAGTGCCGTGGCAGCGGGCGCACGACTGCTGGTAGGCGGTGCGTCCCGCGTCAAGATCCGGTTCCGGGCGGTCGGCTTCCACCATCGGCCCCCAGCAGCCGATCGCCGCGATCACCGTGAGGGAGCGGACTAATCGGCGCATGACACGGCAGCGTATTCTAATGAAGGGGGTTCGGGGCGTCAACGACGCGACCAGACGCCGGAGAGTTTCATGAGGAGGTCGGCTGGAGGAGGAATTCGGGCTGCAACATCGGCTCGTACCCGTGGGTTCCGATGGGCAGGAGGAACGTCGCGGTGTCCAGGAGGCCAACCGCCGTGCGTACCACCGCCCGCCCGACCCCGACGAAGCTGCCCCAGAAGATCGCGGCGATCGGACCCTCTTCGGCGCGGACGTCCAGCATCGACAGCGGCAACTCCAGCACCCCGGTGGTCGCGTTGGCCAGCCCTCGGCTCAGCTTGCGCACCGGGAGCGCCGCCTGCTCCGCCGTCATCCCCTCCGCCCACACGGAGGACGCACTCAGGAGGAGTGTCAGGACGTAGAGGAGGCTACTGATTCGCCCTGTGCGCATGGCATGAGCGGTACGACACGAGGCAAAAGACGTTGCGGGGCCAGGATTTGAACCTGGGACCTTCGGGTTATGAGCCCGACGAGCTACCTGACTGCTCCACCCCGCGATGAACGGAACAGACTGACATGTATTCTAGTCGGCAGGAGAGTCGCCGTCAATCGCGGCCCGGCCAGGATCCGCCGCCTCCAGGATCAGGCGGGCCACGGCCCGCTGCCGAGGATCCGTATCCTTCAGCAGCGGCGCAAACACCGCCACCACCTGCTCGCGATGCGCCGCCACTTCGTGCGCCATCGCCGGGGACGCCAGTACGCTCGAGAACGCCACCTGGGCCAGCAGGCGCACTTGCGGCGGCTGCTCGGCGTCGCCGGCGAGCCGCAGCAGCCGTGGCACATGAATCGCCGCCCAGCGGCGGGCGGCCTCCGACGCCTGCTGATGCTCCGGACTCCCCGGGAGGATTTGGGTCAGCCGCGCGCGCAGCAGCTGGCCTTGCTCGATCACGCCGGCCAGGTCGGCGGCCGTCCGCTGCCAGCGGGCCGCCGACGACATGTGGAGCTGGCCAACCACGACGAGCACCAGGGCGAGCCCCAAGACCACGGCGATGGGTCCACCCGTCAGGAGCGCGTGCCGCACGCGGCGCCCCCGGAGCACGCGTTGTCCGGCCGGCGTCTCCCACGGGGTGCGCTCGCACGTCGGGCAGGGCACGTCCCAGTCGAGCACATCGTGCCCGCACTGGGGGCAGTGCCGCTCGTCAGGGGGCCGGCGCGTCGCGGCGGGTCTCGCTGGAGTCACCGGCGAGAAGGGGAAGCGGCGGGGGCTCATGCGTCAGTGGCAGGACGTACTCTCCCGGCCGGGAGACCTTGAACGTGCTGCGGATGAGGCTTTCGACATAGATGTCGTCGTGCTGGAGCCGATCCGCCTCGGCCGCCAACTGCGCGCGGGATTGCTCCACTTCAGCGAGCTGCCGATCCATCCGACGCTCCTCGAGGGCCAGGCGTGCCAGATGCCACGCGCCGGGACCGGCCAGCAGGACCCCCGCACCGACGGCCAGCCACCAGCGCGAGGACCGGCTCATGCGGCCGCCGGGGAACGGACGGCGGACGGACGGCGCCGCCGGCCGAACGGCCACCCGGCTCCCGCGTAGTCGGCGCGCCGGCCGAGCTGCTCTTCGATGCGCAGGAGCTCGTTGTATTTGGCGACCCGCTCGCTGCGCGAGAGCGACCCGGTCTTGATCTGGCCGGCCTGTGTCGCGACCGCCAGGTGCGCGATCGTCACGTCCTCCGTCTCGCCGGAGCGGTGGGAGATGACCGTGCCGTAGCCCGCCCGCTTGGCCATGGCGATCGCCTCGAGCGTTTCGGTCAGCGTGCCGATCTGGTTCACCTTGATGAGGATCGCGTTGGCGGCGCGCTTGACGATCCCCTGGCGCAGCCGGGTGACATTGGTGACGAAGAGATCATCGCCCACGAGCTGCACCCGGTCGCCGAGCTGCCGCGTGAGCTGCCGCCAGCCGGCCCAATCGTCCTCGCCCAGCCCGTCCTCAATCGACAGGAGCGGGTAGCGCGCGACCCACCGCTGGTACTGCGCGATCAGCGTCTCGGCGGTCTGCCGGGATGACGGCTGGGACTTCGCCAGGCGATACGCGCCGTCGCGCACCCCGCCGCTGGCGGGGCAGGCCCATGCATTCGCCGCGCAGTCGAGGGCTAGCCAGACGTGCCGGCCCGGCCGGTAGCCGGCCTGCTCGATGGCCTGCAGGAGCAGCTCGATCGCCTCCTCGTTCGTCGCGAGACTGGGTGCAAAGCCGCCTTCGTCGCCGACCGCCGTGGTCTGCCGGCGGGACGTGAGGAGGCGCTTGAGTGCTACGAACACCTCCGCCCCCATGCGCAGCGCCTCGGAGAAGCTCGCCGCGCCCGACGGGACGATCATGAACTCCTGGATGTCGAGCGTGTTGTCCGCATGCGCGACGCCGTTGATG
>CAYJWO010000142.1:0-3629 GCA_964373825.1 uncultured Planctomycetales bacterium | reverse complement strand
GCTCCCCCAGACGTAGTTCATGCCCTGCAACACGCCGTGATGCGCCGTCACGAGGTCCAGTCGTCCATCCCGGTTGACGTCAACGAGCAGGGCATCGGTCAGACGGTTGCGGCCGGAAGCGCCCTCGACCGGCAGGATCCGGTGTCCCTGGTTCTCAAAGGCAGCCGCCGAGTGGGACACGGACCCGAGCGGCGTCGCCGCCAGCAGCAGGCACAGCAGCCGCACGCTCCGGCGTACCCGCAGACCACTACGCGCTGCGATGGACATCTGTCACGTCGCTCCTCTCCGCATGGTTGGTATCAGGGCACTTCACAACGTACCGACAGGGTCGCGTGGCGTGCGCCCGCTACCGCTCCGGCACATCCAAGGGCATGCCGTGGCGGGCGGTATTCTCGGCAATGGCCTTGGGGACGACGAGTTGGAGAAGGTAATCGGGTCCGCCGGCCTTGGTCCCAAGCCCAGAGAGCCGGTGGCCGCCGAAGGGCTGCCTGCCGACGAGGGCGCCGGTCACCGGCCGGTTGAAGTAGAGGTTCCCCACGTCGAATTGCTCCGCGGCGAGCGCCAAGTGGGAGGGCGATCGCGAGTAGACGCCGCCTGTCAGCGCGTAGTCGGTCTCATTCGCCAGCACGAGCGCCTCTTCGAACTCCTTGACGCGGAAGACGCAGAGGAGCGGCCCGAAGAGCTCTTCCCGCGCCAGTCGGTCCTGCCCCGACACCTCCGTCACGATCGTCGGCCCGACAAAGTAGCCGCGCTCGGACAGACGCGATCGCGGATATTCGTACGCGACCCGCGCCACCGACCGGGCGTAGACGGCCGCCTCGGTCAGCCGCCGCTGCGCCGCCTCCTCGATGAGCGGCCCGATGTCGGTCTGCGGATCATCGGGGCTCCCCACCACCAGGCGATCCGCCGCAGCCACCAGCCGGCTCAGTGCGCGATCGTACACCTTCTCATGGACGATGAGCCGGGAGGCGGCCGAGCACTTCTGGCCTGCATAGCCAAACGCCGAGATGAGGGTGCCGGCGATCGCCGCGTCCAGATCCGCATCCGCATCCACAATGATCGCGTTCTTGCCGCCCAGCTCGGCGACCACGTGCTTGATGAACCGCTGCCCAGGCGGGACTGTCGAGGCCGCCTCCACGATCCCGAGCCCGACGGCCCGCGACCCGGTAAACAGGATCTGTGCCACCCGGCTGTGCCGGACGAGCGCCGCACCGACCGTCTCGCCCGACCCGGGCAGATACTGCACCACACCAGGCGGGACCCCCGCTTCCCGCAAGATCCTGACGAGGTGGTACGCTGTGATCGGCGACTGCTCCGCTGGCTTGAGGATCACGGCGTTGCCCGCCACAAGCGCCGCCGAGGCCATGCCAGTTGGGATCGCGAGCGGAAAGTTCCACGGGGAGATCACCGCCGTGACGCCGCGAGGACGGTACACGTAGGTGTTCCGTTCCCCCGGCAGTTGAACGAGCCGGCGGCCCCGCGAGAGCTCCAGCATCCGGGCGCTGTAGTACTCCAGGTAGTCGAGCGCCTCGACGACATCGAGGTCCGCTTCGCGCCAGGTCTTGCCGACCTCGAGCACCTCCAGCGCCGCCAGCTCGGCCCGCTCCTGGCGGAGGAGCGTCGCCGCGCGCCGCAGGCACGCGACCCGCTCCCTGACTGACACACGCGCCCACGCCTCTTGGGCGTGCTGGGCGCGCTCGATCGCCAGGTCGACGTCGGCAGGGGTCGCCTGGGCCACCAGACCGACCAGCTCGTTGGGATCCGCCGGGTTACGGACAATCAGCCGCTGCGCACGCATCATCTTTCCCCCAGCCAGCACGAGCGGGTACTCCTGGCCACCGTGCGCTCTCACGGCCGCAAGCGCCCGGGTCATCTGCGCTCCCGCTGGCGTCTGGGCGAAGTCCACCGGCGGTGTTGGGACCCACTCGATAGTCGAGCCGGGCTCCCGCTCGACTCTCGGGACACCCGCCTTCCCCGCGGGTCTGAGAGGCTGCAAGAGCTCCTCCGCACTGTGCTCATGGAGGAAGTCCTGCCGGAGGAACGATTCGTTGGCGGTGTTCTCCAGGATCCGGCGCACGAGGTAGCCCATGCCCGGGATCAACGCTCCCACGGGCGTGTAGATGCGGACCGGATAGCCGCGGGCGGTGATCGCAGCCTGGATCGCGTCCCCCATGCCGTAGAGGAGCTGGAACTCGAGCTGGTGCCGCTCCAAACCGAGCCACTCCGCCGCCGCCATCGCATGGGCGATGGACCGGAGGTTGTGCGATGCGATCGCCGTCGTCACGAGCGGCTGGGCGCGCAGCAGCCGCTCTGTCATCCGCTCGAAGGCGAGATCGGTCGCCGCCTTCTCCTCGTACACCGGCGCCGGCCAGTGCCGGCTCTGGGCCTGCGCCACTTCATAATCCCAGTAGGCGCCCTTGACCAGGCGGATGGCGATGGTGAGCTCGTGCGCCATGAGCCACTCCAGCAGCTCCTCGAGCGCGGCCTCGGCGTCGCGGAGATAGGCCTGCATGACGATCCCCAGCGACGCCCGGCGGTCGATATCCCGGTGGAGCAAGAGATGTTGCGCCAACTCGAGTGTCAGGCCCCGCAGTTCGTACTGCTCCATGTCGAGGGTGATGAGGGCCCCGTGCTCAGCCGCCGATTGGAACAGCGGCACCAGCCGCTGCGCGACCCGTTCAATGCTCTGCCTCGGGCTGATCGGATCGAACCGCGGGCTCATCGCCGAAGGCTTGACCGAGAGGTTGATGAGGGGGCCGCACACGAGTGGCAGGCTGGCGGTCGGGATCAGGCCGTAGGCGGAAACCGCCTCCTCGAGCACCGTGTGGTACTGCCCGACGTAGGCGTCCGCCTCAGCCTCGCTCAGCACCTGTTCCCCGAGGACATCGAAGCTGCAACTCGCCTTCTGCGCTGTCACCTGTTGGATGACCCGTCGCGCGCCGTCCGACCCGCCCTCGGCGATAAACTGGCGTGCCACCTGCTGGACTAATTGGTGGACGACCGCGGAGAGCGCGGAGGCGGTCAGGAGACCCGTGCGGGCGAGCGACGAGCCCAGGCGCAGCGCCCCCGGCAGCCGGAGGGCGGTCGTCGGAAAGTACTCGCGGACGTGGCCGGCGATCTCCCGCGGCTCGCGCAAGCTGGGGAGCACGTCAATGAATCGCAGCACGCTCGCCTTGACCGCCGGATCGGCCAGGCACCACGAGAGGACCTGCGCCGTCCACCGGTTGAGCGCCGAGAGGTTCGCGTGCTCCCGCTTCGCGGAGGCGAACAGCTCTCGCCCGATCTCCTGCGTCCGCGCTTCGAGGGCCTGCGGGTCGAGGCGCACGTGCTGAGCCGTGCGTGCCGCCATCACACCGCTAGTATAGCACCGGCTCGACCACAGCCGATATCAGATATCAGGGTCGCGCCTCAGTGTGACGGGTGACGCGGAACCAGGGCTCCCAGCCGCCCGGTCGGGTCGCCATCGCGCCCAGACACGTCCTCGCCACCCCATCGGGGTCCCCGGGCTCGGTCGGCCGTCCGCCTCGCGGCTCCCGGCACTTCCTCGCCCACCCGTCTTCCAGCGGACACCCGCGCTCGGTCGGCCGTCCGCCTCGCGGCTCCCGGCACTTCCTCGCCCACCCGTCTCG
>CAYJWO010000141.1:0-3674 GCA_964373825.1 uncultured Planctomycetales bacterium | reverse complement strand
CGCAGCTCTACCTCGAGAGCCTGCGCGCCTGCGGGCTGCGGCTCAAGGACCACGATATCCGTTTCGTCCAGGACGACTGGGAGTCACCGACGCTAGGCGCCTGGGGCCTCGGCTGGGAGGTCTGGATGGACAGCCTCGAGGTGACGCAGTTCACGTACTTCCAGCAGGTCGGCGGCGTGGACTTAGACCACGTCGCCTGCGAGATCACCTACGGGCTGGAGCGCATTGCCATGTTCCGGCAGGGCCAGCCAGACCTGTACCGGCTCGCCTGGGGCCCCAATATGACGTACGGTCAGCTTCACGTCGTCCCGGAGCGCGAAGGCTCCGCGTATAACTTTGAGCAGGCGGACCGTGGCCTCTACCAGGAGCTGTTCACCACGGCGGAACGCGAAGCCCAGCGGCTGCTGGACGCCGGGCTGCTGTACCCGGCCTACGAGCAGCTCCTGACGTGCAGCCACGCCTTCAACATGCTAGACGCCCGCGGCGCGGTCAGCCAGTCAGACCGACCGCGGTTCGTCCTCAAGATCCGGACGCTGGCCAAGCGCTGCGCTGAAACGTACCTTGCCCGCGAGCATGAGCAGACCTAAGATCGTTCGGGGTTCGGGGTTCCCCATGTTGGTCTTCGAGCTGGGCACGGAGGAGCTGCCGGCCGCCTACCTGCCGGAGCTCGCGCGCCAGCTCCAGGAGGGCGCGGCCCAGCGGCTCAGCGCCGCGCACCTCTCGCCCCGGTCGGTGCAGGCGTTCGCGACCCCTCGCCGCCTCTCGCTGCTCGTGGCCGGCCTCCCCGCCATGTGCGAGGAACCGGGTGCGGAGATCCGCGGCCCCTCGCATCACGCCGCCTACGACGGCCAGGGCCGGCCCACCCCGGCGCTGCTCGGCTTCCTGCGATCGCAGCGCGGAACGCTCACCCAAGTGAAAATCGCCGAGACCGATCGTGGGCGCTACGTCTACTTCGTCAAGCCGCCGTCCCGCACGCCGACCCTCACGGTCCTGAGCAAGCTGCTCCCCGAGCTCATCGCGAGCCTGCGCGCCCCCAAGACGATGCGGTGGGATGCCAGCGGCGCGCGGTTCGCCAGACCCATCCGCTCGGTGCTCGCGCTCTACGGCTCGACGCTCGTGCCGTGCCGGATCGGTGCGGTCTCCACCACCCGAAAGACGTCCGTTGGGCGCCCGGCGGCGCGCCGGACGGTGCCGATTCGATCGGCTGAACGGTACCGGCCCGCGCTGGCGCGCTCGGGCGTGGTGCTTGACCACGCGGCGCGGCGCGAGCGTATCGAGCGGCTCGTCGCGCAAGCCGCGAAGCGATTGGGCGGGCGAGCGGCACCCGAAACCGCGACCCACGGGCTCCTGGACGAGGTAATGTATCTCGCGGAGGAGCCGGTCGCGCTGACCGGGACGTTCCAGCGCAGCTATCTGAGCCTTCCGCGGGAGGTCCTGCTCGCCAGCATGGCGAAGCACCAGCGGGTGTTCGCGTTGGAACGCAACGGCCGCCTCCTGCCGGCGTTCGTCGGCATCCTCGATGGCGCCCCCGCGCAGCCTGCGGCGGTCCGACGCATGTACGAGCACATCCTGAACGCGCGGCTGGCCGACAGCCTCCTCTTCTGGACGCAGGACCACGCCCGGTTGCCGCTCGAACGGATGGCCGCGAACCTTGCCGGGGTCACGTTCCATGAACGGCTCGGCAGCATGGCGGATAAAAGCACGCGGCTCGTGGCGCTGGGGACGGCACTCGCCGATGCCTGGAGCCTGTCCGCCGCGGAACGCGACCAGCTCGCGCAGGCCTGCCGGCTGGCCAAGGCGGATCTCGTCAGCACCATGGTCCGCGAGTTTCCCACCCTCCAGGGCATCGTGGGGAAGTGCTATGCCGAGGACTCTGGGGCCCCGCCCGCCGTCGCCGCGGCACTCGCGGAACAGTACCTGCCGTCCGGCTCGCAGCGGCCCGTGACACGGCTCGGCCAGGCGCTCTCGCTGCTGGACAAGTACGACACGCTGGCCGGCTACTTCGGCCTGGGCATCGAGCCCACCGGAGATGAAGATCCCTTCGGGCTGCGGCGCGCCGCGCAGGGCATCGTCGAAGTCGCATGGGCCGCGTCCCGCCCGCTGCCGCTCCAACACCTCTTCGCCGCCCGGGCCGCTGCGGCACCCTTCCAGGGCCAGCCGGAGGCGAAACGGGACGCGGCGCGCGCCCGAATTCATCGGTACCTGCTGGAGCGGCTCTACACGTTCGCCTGGCCGACGCCGTCGCCGACGGCGGAGTGGATCGACGCCGTGCTCGCCAGCGGAGCCGAGGATCTCGTGGACGCGATGAAGCGCGTCGTGGCGCTGCGCGCGCTCGCCGGCCAGCCAGCGCTCGCCAAGGCCGCGAAGGTCGTCGAGCGCACGCACAACATCCTGAAATCGGCCAAGGCGACGCCCGCGGCGGTCGATCCCGAGAAGCTGCAGGAGGCCCCCGAGCGGCGGCTCTGGGAGGTGTACACGGCACAGCGCGACCGCGTGGCTTCACTCACCCGCGCTGGCTCCTACCGCGAGGCGACGGCGGCGTTCGGGGAAGCGTTCGCCGAGCCGATCCATGAGTTCTTCGCGCGCGTGATGGTCAACGTCCCCGACGTGGTACTCCAGCAGAACCGGCTTGCCTTGATGTCCGCGATCAACACGTTGTATACTGCGCGAATCGCCGATCTCTCGAAACTCACCGACATGCAACCCAAGGAGTCCGCATGACCATGAAGGCGCTCAAGCGCCCCTCGACGAAACGCGTGGCCCCTTCGCGGGCCGCCGCCCGGGCCCCGGCGCGCTACATCTACATCTTCGGCAACGGCAAGGCCGACGGCCGCGCGGACATGAAGCTGCTGCTGGGCGGCAAGGGGGCGAACCTCGCGGAGATGACGAACCTCGGCGTGCCGGTCCCGCCGGGGATCACGATCACGACGGAGGCGTGCAAGGTGTTCTACGCGCAGGGGCGGCAGTGGCCCAAGGGGCTCGCCGAGGAGCTCGATGCGAAGCTCAAGTGGCTGGAGTCGGTCACCACGAAGGGCTTCGGCGACGTCCGCAATCCGCTGCTCGTCTCGGTCCGCTCGGGTGCTCCCGCCTCCATGCCCGGCATGATGGACACCGTCCTCAACCTCGGCCTCACCGACCGGACCATCGAGGGGCTCATCGCCAGGACGAAGAACCCGCGCTTCGCCTACGACGCCTACCGGCGCTTCATCCAGATGTTCAGCGACATCGTGCTGGGCATCGACGCGAAGCAGTTCGACCGCCTGCTGGTCAAGGCGCGGGAGGCGGCGGGTGCTGCGACCGACGCGGACTTGTCGGCCGACGCGCTCACCTCGCTGGTCCGCAGCTATGAGCGGTTGGTTCGCGAGCGGCTCGGGCGCGACTTCCCGCAGGACCCGCGCGAGCAGCTGCGTTTGACCATCAACGCCGTCTTCGGCTCCTGGAACAACGACCGCGCCAAGACGTACCGCCGCCTCTACAACATCCCCAGCGACTGGGGCACCGCGGTCAACGTGCAGTCCATGGTGTTCGGCAACATGGGGACGCGCTCGCTGACCGGCGTCTGTTTCACGCGGGACCCCGGCACGGGCGAGGACACGTTCTACGGCGAGTACCTCGTCAACGCGCAGGGCGAGGACGTCGTGGCCGGCATCCGCACGCCCAAGCCGGTCGCCGAG
>CAYJWO010000140.1:0-3705 GCA_964373825.1 uncultured Planctomycetales bacterium | reverse complement strand
ATGACCGGGGGTCCTGGCGGCGGCTGCAGGACTCGCATGTTCGCGAGGTTGATCTTCATGTCGCCACCCGTCAACGGCCGCCCGGACTCGATCCCGTCGAACCAGCCAAACGCTCCGAGCAAGTTGTACTGCGAGCCCGGAAACCTCGAGGTGCTGAGCCACTTGCGGTACGTAATGTCGAACTTGTCCATCGTGCGCGGGTAGTTGCCGAGCACCCGCGAACCCGCAAAGCGGGGCCGCGCGACATCCGTGGACAGGCTGAGGGAGACGGCGTCGTAGAAAATTGCCCCGCCGCCAGTGCCGGCGTTGAGGAGGTCCTGGAACATCGTGTCGTACGGCACCGCGGCGGTGTCGAATCTCCCGCTGGCCCGGATCCCGCTCAACGTGCCGCTGAGCCGCCAGAGATCCCCGCTGGACAGGTCGCTCATGGTGCCGGCGAGCGTGCCAATGCCGGTTTGCGTATCGACCTGCAATTTCGTATCGCTGTTAAAGTGAAAGTAGGTCGTCCGTCGGCGCCACCAGCCGGTACGATAATCCAGGAACATCCCCCAGTCCCGCGCATCGAACGCCCTGGGGTTCGACCCGGCGAGCGGGTGGTTCAGGACGTCGAACTCGACGATCACCGCTTCCGCCGGCGCCACGCCCCACAGGAGGCTGCACAAGAGCCCCCCGCATAACCCTGCGACGAACGACGCTCGTCGCGCCACTCGTGCGACTTCACCCATGATGGCCCCCTCCATGTTGTTGGCCCATAGCTACTTTCAATGTCTTCAATAAGAAGACACAAAAACCCTACATATTAGGTGAGCAAAATTGATACCACAATCAACAGCTTTGGCCTGTTGTAAGCTATGGGTGAGAGAATATATAACAACTTGTTATCATTGAAGTTATAATGAACATGTCAACCAGACTCCTCAGAACTCCTGATGCATATACGCCCAGCGGACGTCAGCGAACACGATGTTGAAGACGTGAGACACCGTGGTGCAACAGATCGTGAGTCATCGGGAGGGTGCATGAACACCTACTGGCGTGTCGTCGCGGCTCTGGGAATCGCGTGGGGGTCCATGCCGCACGCTCTGGCTGCAACGGGCCGGGCGATGATTCAAGGAACTACGGAAGGCTCAACGGTCACGGGGGAGCTCGTGTTGACGGATACGCTCGACGGCCTGCGGGTGGTTGCGAAGGTTCAGGGGGTTGCACCCGGACGGCATGGGTTCCACATCCACGAGTTTGGCGCGTGCGATGAGGCGGGACAGGCGGCGGGCGGCCACTACAACCCGGGCGGCCACCCGCACGGCGATCTCTCAGCGCAGGGGGTTGACGCGGTCCACGCCGGCGATTTCGGCAATCTCGAGGTCGAGGTGGACGGTACGGGAGCGCTCGATCGTGTCTACCCTGCGCTCACCGTGCACGGCGGTCCTTATGCCGTCGCCGGGCGGGCGGTGATCGTGCATGAGCGGCCGGACGACTTCGGGCAACCGACCGGCAATGCGGGCGGGCGCATCGGCTGCGGTCCCATCGTGATTACCGGTCCGTAACTGACGCGAGCGGACGTGGCTCTGGGTTCTGGGTTGAAGGTTCGGGGCACATGCCCAGAACCCCGAACCCAGCACCCTGAACTACGTCAGTACTTGACGGAGCAGCCATACGGCTGGCTCGTCGCCACGGACACGGGCTGTCCCGCCATGGCTTCGTCGAGCGCTTGCTGCACGTAGTTCGTCGCCATCGAGATGTCGTTGGGATCCGCGGATGGCGTGTCGTCGATCCCACCGGCGTAGATCAGAATGCCCTCCGGATCGACGACGAACATGTGGGGGGTGGTCTTCGCCCCGTAGCGCCGGCCGATCGTCCCATCAGGATCGAGGAGCATCGCGGTCTGCCGATCCCCGCGCTCCTGCCGAATCGCGCTCGCCTGCTCGGCGGTGACGTGCCCTTGCTTGCCGGGTGCAGATGAGAGAACCGTCAGCCACGCCACGCCGCGCGCCGTGTAGGCGGCCTGCAAGTGCTGCATGTGCTCGCTGCCGTAGTGCTTGCGCACGAAGGGACACTCGTGGTTTGACCACTCCAAGACGACGAACTGCCCCCGAAAATCCCCCAGTGAACGTTGAACGCCGTCGGTGTCAACCGCAGAGAACTCCGGTGCTGGCTGCCCAACGACCGCCTCTTGCGCTCCCACCGCGAGCGCACCACTGCACACCATCCACAGCACGGCACTCCATTCAGTCGCTCGTCTCATGAAGGCCCCGGTATGGTGGGCTGCCCGATCGGCAGCCGAAGATGAAACTGACTGCCCTTCCCCAGCTCGCTCGTGGCCCACAGGCGGCCGCCGTGCTGCTGTGTGAGCGCCCGGGCGATCGGCAGCCCGAGGCCGGCCCCGCTGCGGTCGTCCGACTCCACGCGTTCGAACTTCTCGAAGATGCGCTCCAGGTCCCCGGCTGGAATGCCGCTGCCGGTATCCGAGATCTCGATCTCCACGGCGTCCCCCTCGGAACGGAGTTCCAGAGTAATCCCGCCGGCGTTCGTGAACTTCATGGCGTTGGTCAGCAGGTTGATGAGCACCTGGCTGAGCCGGTCGCGATCTCCCCAGACACGGACGGGCTCCGGCGGCAGCTCCACGGTCAAGCCCAGGCCGCGCTGCGCGCACAACGGGCGATAGGTCGCTGCGAGGCCCTGCAGCAGCTCCTGCAGATGGAGTTCCCGCCGCTCCAGGTGGACGCGGCCCGCTTCGATCCGGGCGAGGTCCAGCAGGTCGTTCGCCAGCCGTTTCATCCGGTCGGTTTCCTGCAGGCTCATGCGAACCGGCTGCAGCTGGTCCGGCGTCATGGATCCGTGAAGGCCGTCGGCGAGATTGTCCAGGGCGCCCTTGACGACGGTTAGGGGGGCGCGCAGCTCGTGGGCCACGTGGTTGACGAACTCCGCCTGCCGCTGGTTGAACGTCGCGAGCTGTCGATTCGCCTCCACGAGCTGCCTCAAGAGATCCTGGAGCACTTGTCGACCCACGAGCAGCCCGAGCACCGCAAAGATCACCGCGAGCAAGAAGTAGAAACCATTCATGCCGACGAAGGCGTCGAAGGAGAGGACCTTGACGGTCACGAGGTAGCAGCAGATGAGCAGCGGCAGGACCATCATCAGCACGACCGCGACGTTGAATCGTCCCATCCACCACCGCGGCTCGAGCGCCTCGTGCCGCCGGACTGCCGGATGGCGTCGTGGTCGCGACGTGCGGGTCATGCGTGACGGAGGGCGTAGTCCGGCTCGCGGCCGGGCTTCCACTTGATGCTGCAGCCGAGACTCGGTTGCTGACGCGCCGCCACCGGCCGGCCGGCGAGCACGGCGTCGATGGCGGCGCGCAGATCACGACCGGTCAGCGGCTTGCCGTTGCCGGGCCGGCTGTCGTCGAGCTGGCCCCGGTAGACGAGCCGTCGGTCGGCGCCGAAGAGGAAAAAGTCCGGCGTGCAGGCCGCCGTGTAGGCCGTCGCGACCGCCTGCGACTCGTCATAGCAGAGGGGGAACATGAACCCGGTCTCCTTGGCCATCGCCTTCAACTGCGCGGGGGCGTCGTCGGGGTAGCGCTCGGCGTCGTTCGCGCTGATCGCGACGAGGCCGAGGTCCTGCGCGGCGTAGTCGCGGCCCAGGCGGGCGAGCTCCCCGCGCACGTGCACGACGTAGGGGCAGTGCCGGCAGATGAACATGACGAGC
>CAYJWO010000139.1:0-3748 GCA_964373825.1 uncultured Planctomycetales bacterium | reverse complement strand
GGCTGGGTGCTCCTGGTGGAGTACCTCGTCTTGCATCTCGGCGCTCCGGTGC
Organism: uncultured Planctomycetales bacterium; assembly: GCA_964373825.1. Classification (GTDB taxonomy): domain Bacteria; phylum Omnitrophota; class Gorgyraeia; order Aquiviventales; family Aquiviventaceae; genus CAYJWO01. The sequence goes on along the minus strand of CAYJWO010000139.1, from coordinate 3,696 downwards.
CGCTGCCGCTTCGGGACTCGCTCTTCTTCTGGCTCATTGACCAGTGGCGCTGGCAGGGGGTCGTCGTGCTGACGAGCCTGGCCGCTCTCGCGATAGCGATCGCTCAGCGCCGGCGTCCCATCCCGACTCCCGCCTGGTGGCGCGTGTGGTGGGTCTGGATGGGGTGGGTGGGGTTCAGCCTCCTCGCGTCCATCGATCGAAGCCTGTCGCTGCGGGCCTGGGTGACGTTCTTCTCGTACGGGGCACTCGCCTGGGTCGTGATGCTCACTGCCAGGACGCCTCAATCGTTCCGGCGCTGGGTCCAAGTCCTCGTGATCGTGGCGGTCGCGATGAGTGGCTATGGCCTGCTGCAGTACGCCGTGCTGTACGAGGATGCCAAGCGGCTGCTGGCGGAGTGGTCGGTGAGTAGTGCTCCCGAGCTCCAGCAGTTGGGCGGCGGCATGACCGTCGAAGTGCTGAAGCGCGGACGGGTGGTCTCCATCATCGGCTGGCCCAATCTGCTCGCCAGCGTGCTCCTCTTGATCGCGCCGATGGCGCTGGGGATGTGGCGACAGATGAATCGCCGTGGCTGGCTGCTCGCCAGCGGAGTCATCGGTCTCTGTCTTGTCCTGACGTTCTCGATTGGTGCTTGGCTGTCGGCCATCGTCACACTCGGAGTCGCCTGGTGGCTCATGCCGCACCGCGCTCGGCACGTTCCCGCGCGTCTCGCCACGCTCACACTCTGCGGCCTACTGGCGGTGTCCGGATTCATGCTGGCGAGGCGCGTGGGGCCACAGTTGAGCGCGTCGATGAGCAGTCGAATGGCGTACGCGGTGGGCACCGGACACATCCTCAAGGAACGGCCGCTGACCGGCACAGGATTCGGCACATTCGGGGCGGCGTACGAAGCGATGACGCCATGGGAGATCGCTCCAGGGCAGCACGCCGCCCAGCATGCGCACAGCACGCTGCTGGAGGTGCTGGCGGAGCTTGGGCCGATTGGGCTGGGTTGTTTCCTGGCGTTCCTCTGGGTCGCGGGACAACTCGTACATTCCGCGCTGCGCGGCGCCAACCCATCTAGCACCCGCTGGCTCGCGTGGGGCGTGGGGGTCGGAGTGTTGGGGTTCTTCCTGCACAGCCTGATCGAGCAGACGTTCTTTACCACCATCACCGCACCCCTCTGGTGGGTTGGACTCGGGCTGTTGAGCGCCCCATCGATTGCTCAAGACCGAACGCGCACCACGCGGTGGTGGGTCCCGGCAGCTGTCGCGTCCGGGGTCCTGATGGTCTCGATGCGATTCGCCGTCGCCGATGCCTGGGCCGCTCGCGGGGCTTGGCTAGGCGTCTCGGGCGCCGCGGACAAGGCGGTCGTAGCCTTCGAGCAAGCACGACGATGGGATGCGCTCAGTTCCCGGTATGCCGTAGAAGCCGGCGCGCGCATCCTCGGGCTCGGGGCCACACAGGCTGGTGAGCAGCTTGAGGAGACCATGGCGCAGGCCGCTCGGCGATTTGAACGGGCGGTCGTTCTCAGCCCATGGCTGGGGATGGCCTGGGAGCGTTTGGGTCTCATTCGTTGGCGGCTGGGCGATGCTGAGGGAGCGCTCACCGCGATCCGCGAGGCGGTGCGCCGGCGTCCCAACGCGCGCGCTACCGTCGACGCGCTGATCGGCATGACGCGCGCCACGGGACAGTTTGAGGATCTGCGGGTCTTCGCGCAGGAGCTGAAGCGTCGCGATTCCAGGCATCCGCGCGGCTGGTATGTGGAAGCGGCGGCCTGGGACGGGTTGCAGCAGCCTGAGCAGGTCCGGCGCGCAACGGAGGAGCTCGCGAGGAGGTTTCCGCAGGCCGTCGCGCACTGACCGTCCGATTCCGCTATAATAGAACGCTTCTCGAACCCACGATGGCCCACACTCGAGCGATCTGCATCAGCAAGGACGCCCAGGAGACCCGAGTGGCCGTGACCGCCGGCCAGCGGCTCGAAGAGTACTACGTCGAGCGCGGCGCGGATTCCCGGCTGGTCGGCAGCATCTACAAGGGGCGGATCACCTCGGTCGTGCCCGGGATCGGAGCCGCGTTCGTCGACATCGGCCTCGGCAAGAACGGCTTCCTCTACGTCTCGGACATCATCGAGCCGCGGCCGGAGGAGGACGACATCCTGGAGGGAGAAGCCCCCGCCGCGGCCCCCCGCCCCCAGCCGCCGAGACGCCACTTCCGCATCGAGGAAGTCGTCAAGCCGAAGCAAGACATTCTCGTCCAGGTGGTGAAGGAGCCGTTTGGCACCAAGGGGGCTCGGCTGACCACTCACCTGAGCCTCCCGGGGCGGTACATGGTCCTCATGCCCAACGACCCGCGCGTGGGGGTGTCGAAGCGCATCGCGGACGGCCAGGAGCGCGGGCGCTTGAAGGACATCCTCAACAAGATTCGGTTTTCCCACGACGTGGGCTTGATCGTCCGCACGGCCGGCGAGGGGAAGGACGAAAAGGACTTAGCACGCGATGTGCGCTACCTCTCGCACCTCTACCAGCAGATCAAGCAGCGGGGGGCTCGAGCGAAGGCGCCCAGCTGCCTCTACCAGGAGTACGAGCTGTCCCACCGCGTCCTGCGCGACAGCCTGGCGGACGACGTGAAGACCGTCCTGGTGGACTCCAAGGACGAATTCCACCGGCTGCGGCGGTTCCTCAGCGTCCTCATGCCGGGGGGCAAGGTCCCGCTGGAGTGGTACCGCGACGAAGAACCGCTCTTCGAGCATGCGAAGCTGGAGGAGCAGATCGCCGGGCTGTTCGACAAGCGCGTGACCCTGCCGTCCGGCGGGTCGATTGTCGTGGAGCCGACCGAGGGGCTGGTGGCGATCGATGTGAACACCGCGAAGTTCACCGGCCGGCGCAACCTGGAAGACACCGCGTTCCAGGTGGACAAGGAAGCCGCGGTAGAAGTGGCCCGGCAGCTGCGGCTGCGCGACATCGGCGGGATCGTCGTGATCGATTTCATTGACTTGGAAAACCCCGCCAATCGGCACGAGCTCGTCAAGGTGCTCGAGGATGAGCTGGCCAAGGATCGGTCCAAGACGAATCTCGTGTCGTTCTCCGAAATCTGTGTGGCGGAGCTGACCCGCCAGCGGATGCGCCGCTCCGTGGAAACCGTGAGCCACGAGACCTGCCCCTACTGCCAGGGGCGGGGCACGGTGAAGTCGTCCACGACCATGGCGATCGAGACGGTTCGGCAGGTGCGCCGTGTGCTGAAGGACGCACGGGAGAAGACGCTTGAGGTCCTCGTGCACCCGCAGGTTGCCGTGCGGCTGCTGCAAGAACATCGGCCCAGTCTGAGTGCGCTGGAGGCGAAGTCGCACAGCAAGCTCCTGATCTTGTCAGACCCCAGCCTGCATTTGGAACAAGTTCAGGTCAGGGTCGCCGCCGCGTAGGGTTGGTGGGACGCTGCGCATGAGCCGAGTCCCCGGCGAGCTCTCTCGAGTCCTCCGGTACTATCCTGCCTTCTTGCTCCTCCTGGCCGGCGCCTATCTTCTTTGCTGGCCGATCGTGCGAACGGACACGGATCTGTGGTACCACCTGGCGGGTGGTCGGTACATCGTCACGCATCTCGCAGTCCCCAGCACCAGCTTCTTCTCCTTCCTCGAACCCCCGCGTCCATGGATGAACTACTACAGGTTGTTTCAGGTGGTCGTGTACGGCGTGTTCTCATGCGCAGGGTACCTGGGTTTGG
>CAYJWO010000138.1:0-3809 GCA_964373825.1 uncultured Planctomycetales bacterium | reverse complement strand
CGTCCACGGCATCAGTCTACGACCGACGGTAACTTGAGTCAATCGGATATGCATCAAACAGGTATTATCCCATACCCGTCCGGTTTGGTCCAGCACTCTTGACGACCGAGAGGCCGTTCAGCCATAGTTAAGACAAGGCCCTCAGACCTGCTGGGGGCTTTGTCTGCTGAAGAGGAGGGCTATGTCGGTCGCACCGCGGGAACGGATTCTGATCGTGGATGACGATCCCGGCATGGCACAAGCGCTGCGGCTGCACCTGGAGCACGAGGGGTTCGACGTCGCGACCGCCGCGACCGGGACGATGGCTCTGCAAGATGCCGCCGCGCGCCAGGCCAGTCTGGTCATTCTCGACCTGCGGCTTCCGGACATGAGCGGCTACGAGGTGTGCCGGGGGCTGCGAGCGCGTTACCACCCGTTCGATGTCCCGATCGTCATGCTGACCGGCATGGACCGGCCGATCGATCAGCTGCGCGGCTTCGCCCACGGAGCGGACGCGTACCTGCTCAAGCCCTACGACGCGGGAGAGTTGCTGGCGACGATCCGTCAGCTGCTGGAGGAGGGTTCGCCGCCCCGATGATCGGGGTGGTGGGACTAGCGCATGGCCGGCCAGAGCACGCCGACGAGCATCGTCAGCACGACGACCACGATGGTGATGTCCACAGAGGTCAGTCCACCCGGCGGCCGCGTCCCTCGAGGGCTCATGCGGCCTCCGCGGGTTCGGGCTGCAGGGCCGAGATCAGCCGGTTGACGACGTGCTCGAGCGCCTCGGTGGTGAACGGTTTGGTCAGGTAGGCGTCGGCGCCCGCCGCCATCCCCTGCTCGTAGTCCTTCTGCAGCGCCTTCGCCGTGAACATGACGATCGGCACGTCCTTGGTCCTGGGGTCGTGTTTCAGCCGGTAGCACACCTCGACGCCGTCCAGCTGGGGCAGCCTGACGTCGAGAATGATGAGCTCGGGCCGCCGCGCGTGCACCTGCGCTAAGGCGGTTGGCCCCTCCATTGCCACGTCGACATCGCACCCGGCCACCTCGAGCCGCTTCGTCACCATCTTGGCGACACCGAGATCGTCCTCCACCAGGAGAATCCGCCGCCGCATCGTCAGCGCCCTCCGGACGCCTCGCCGCCCCGGGCGCGGTGCAGGAGGCAGATGTCGATCCGCCGCTTGAGCTCCTCAGGCTCGAACGGCTTGACGAGGTAATCGTCCGCCCCAAGGTTCAACCCGGCCGTGACGTGATCCGGCAAGCCCAGCGCCGTCAGGAAGATAACCGGGATCGCTTGCGTCTTCGGATCGTTCTTGAGCCGTGCGCACACGTCCCGCCCCTTCATCTTGGGCATCATGACATCCAGAAGGATGAGGTCGGGCTGCCGATCGGCCGCCACCACCAGCCCCTCCTCGCCGCTGGACGCCATGAGTGGCTCGAACCCCCAGCTTTCCAGCCGGCGGGCGACCACCTCCAGGATGCTGTGGTCGTCGTCAATCATCAAAATGCGCTTGCGCCCGTTGGGTGCGGTCATGATGAGAACCCTCCCTGGTTCGACAGCAGTGCGCCGGCCGCGGACGACGGCAGCAGCCGGTGGATGGCGTCCAGGAGCTCCTGCGCCCTGAACGGTTTGCGGACGAACGCATCCGCCCCGCAGGCCAGCCCCTGGTGCTCGTCCTTGGCCTGCGTGCGCGCCGTGAACAAAATGATCGGGAGCTTCCGGTACCGTGGATCCTGCTTGAGCGTGGCGCAAATCTCGTAGCCGTTGAGGCCCGGCAGCATGAGATCCAGCACGAGGAGATCCGGCCGCTCGGCTTGGGCCTTCGCCAGCGCCTCCCGCCCATCCATCGCGGTCAGCACCGCGAAGCCCTCAAGCTCCAGGCGCTTGCTGACCATCTTCAGGATGGTGGGCTCGTCGTCGACCAGGAGGAGCCGCGGCCGGTCAGTCATGGGCAGGCTCCCGGCCGGTGAGCACCCGGCGGACTTTCTGCAGGAGGTCGATCGTCCGGAAGGGCTTCGCGATCCAGTCGTCGGCCCCCACCTTGAGGCACTGCTCCGCCAACCGTTTGAGGTGGTACTCCGATCCGGTGAAGACGATGACGGGGATGTGGCTGGTGTTGGACTGCGCTTTGAGCTCCCGGCACACCTCGTAGCCGTTGCGCCGGGGCATCTTGAGGTCCACGAGCACGAGGTGCACGGGGCCGTCGGCGGCGACCCGCTGGAGCGCCTCCTCGCCGTCCCGCGCGACGACGACGTCGTACCCCTCATGCTCCAGCCGCAACTTGGTGACCCGCAGGACGCTCTGGTCGTCTTCCGCCAGTAGGATGCGCGGCTTCATGGGCGGCTCCGCGAAGGGGTCGCCAGCCCCTGGTCCAGGAGCCGGCTGGCGTGCGCGAACAGCTCCGACGCGGTCGCGGCGTCGGTGGGATAGGCGGCGGTGCCGAAGCGAAACTCCGCCGCCCCGCGCAGTGCCCCGCGCAGTCGCTGCACCATGGCTTGGCAGCCGGCCGCGTCGGTTGACGCCAGCACCACCACCCAGCGCGGCTCGATCGCCAGCACGAGATCGCCGCGATGGATATGGCGCTGAACGTCTTCCGCCACGCCCTCCAGGGCCGCGCGCGACGGCTGCGCGACCCCGGCGACGGAGGCTAGGAGCCGCTCGACGTCGATCGCCAGGAGCCCGACCGTCGGGTGATCCCCCGGCGGGGTCAGCTCCACGAGCTCCCGCAGGCTATCCTCCATCGCGAACGCGTCCGAGTAGACGGGAAGCGACACCGTGAACGTACTGCCCGACCCGGGGGTCGAGACGACGTCGATCCCTCCGCGCTGCAGTTCCATGAGCTCCTTGCAGAGCGCGAGCCCCAACCCGGTGCCCCGGGGGCGGTTGGGATCCCGATGGCCGACCTGGGAGAATTTCTGGAACAGCTTCGAGAGGTCGTTCGGGGCGATGCCGGGGCCGTCGTCCTGCACGGCGATGGTCACGTGCCCGTTCTGCTGCCCGAGGCGGAACGTGATGTGGCCGCGGTCGTCGGTGAACTTCACCGCGTTGGAGAGCAGGTTCGTCAGCACCTGGATCATGCGGTCGGCGTCCGCGAACACCGACGGGATGTCCCCCCCGTCAATGCGCACGGTGCGGCGCCCGGCGGCCGGCTGATGGCTGCGGACCAGCGTGTCCAGCAGCGGCCGGACATTGAGGCGCCGCCGGACGAGCCGCAGGCGCCCGGCCTCGATCTTCGAGATATCCAGCATGTCGTTGATGAGCTCCGCGAGCCGGTCGATCTCGCCGTCGATCGTCTTGAGGAAATCCTCCTGCTCGGCGTTGATCTGGCCGAGTGCCCGGTCCACCAGCAGGCTGACCCCCTCCTTGATCGAGGTCAGCGGGGTGCGCAGCTCGTGGCTGACCTTCGCCACGAACTCGTCCTTCAGGATCGCCAGCTGCTGCAGCCGCTGGTTGGCCGCCTCGAGATGGCCGCGCTCGGTTTCCAGCTCCTGCTTCGCCGCCTGGAGATTGCCGAGGAGCTCCCGCATGACGTGCTCGCGCCGCTGCAGCTCCTCGTTGGCTCGAGCGAGCTGCTCGGCTTGCTGTTGCAGCTGGTGTTCAAGCGCGTGTGTCGGTCGGTCGCTCATCCGGTGGCGTGACGCTCGTCGTGGTCCATGTCGTCCGCTTCCGCCCGCAGCCGCTCCACGGTGACCTGATCGACGACCCAGGAGTCGAGGAGCGGCTCGCTGAACCGCCACTGCCCGCCGACTTTAAACCCGGGCAGCTCACCGCGCTGGGCGAGACGGTAGACCGTGCTCTGCGTCACCCCGAAGCGCTTGGCGACGTCGTC
>CAYJWO010000137.1:0-3816 GCA_964373825.1 uncultured Planctomycetales bacterium | reverse complement strand
CCGTCGCCTGCTTGGAAGGCAGGCACTCTCCCATTGAGCTATACCCGCACGATCTGGTTCATCGGTTCACTAGTTCACTAGTTGTCTCAAGCGAACCGATGAACCAGTGAACCAGTGAACAGTGGTGGGCAGGGGAGGGTTCGAACCTCCGTAGGGCGTAAGCCCGGCAGCTTTACAGGCTGCTCCGATTGGCCACTCCGGCACCTGCCCGCATCTGAATGGGGAATGCGGAATTGGGAATTTGGAATGCCGCATTCCCCATGCCGAATTCCGCATGTGTGGTTGAGCCGGTGGAGGGATTTGAACCCCCGGCCTTGGCTTTACAAAAGCCCTGCTCTACCACTGAGCTACACCGGCAACCCTGCGATTCACACTGACCGCTGATACTGGCGGATCGCCTGCGGTATTCTATCGGCCACGTCCGACGCAAGCAAGCCGACCGGCCCGAGCTGCGTCGCAGCCAGGTCCCCGGCGAGGCCGTGCAGGTAGGCACCCAGGCGCGCCGCGTCCCACAGCGACAGCCGCTGGCCGAGGAGGGCCGCGATCACTCCGGTCAGCACATCCCCGCAGCCGCCCGAGGCCATTCCCGGGTTGCCGCTCTCGTTGATGTGCACGGCGCCATCGACGTTCGCCACCACGGTCTGATGCCCCTTCAAGACGACGACGACCCCGTAACGCTGAGCGAATGACTGGGCGATCCGTCGCCGGTCCCGCTGCACGTCGGCCGCCGACAATCGGGCCAGACGGCCCATCTCACCTGGATGCGGCGTGACAATCGCCGTCCCGGTCACGGTCTTAAGAACCTCCACGTCTTCGGCCACAGCGTTGAGCCCGTCTGCATCCAGGACCAGCGGTTTCGTGATCTTGGGCAGGAGCTGCCGGAGGAGCTGCTGCGTCTGTGGCTGCTGCGACAACCCCGGCCCCACCGCCATCGCATCCGCGCGCCCAACCCATGAGCGGATCTCCGGCAGCGCCGGGAGGCTGAGGCTGCCGGCCTTCGTCTCCGGCAGCGGCTTCACCATCGCTTCGGGCTGCTGGACTGCGACCACGTCGCAGAGGCTCTTCGGCACGCCGACGATCACCAGGCCCGCCCCGGTTCGCAAGGCCCCACGGGCGCATAGCACGGCGGCACCGCTGAAACCAATACTGCCCCCCAACACGAACACGTACCCCGCGTCCCCCTTGTGCGTGGACGGCGGACGTGCCGGCAGGAGCCCTGCGGGCAACACCATCTACCGCACCGCCAAGGCGCTGGCCATCGCCATCGTCTCAGTATGCGACAGGCTGATATGGACCATGACTCCGTGCATGCCCCTGCGGTGGAGCGCAATCTGCGGGCGGCCCGTGCGGTCGTTGCAGACTTCGACTTCCCGCATCGTCGGGACACCGCGCCTCAGGACTTGTGAGAGCGCTTTGATCGTCGCCTCCTTGGCCGCGAAGCGGGCCGCGAGGTGCAGCAGGCGCGTCCGGGGGCGCGCCCCGGCGTACGCCAGTTCGCGCGGGGTGAAGATGCGTTGCTCAAACGCCCGCCCGCCGCGGCGCATCGCCTGCCGGAACCGTCGCAGCTCCACGAGGTCCACCCCGCAGCCCACCGCCCGAAGAGCCGCCGTCATCCCACCACCTGGGTCGCTGCCAGCGTGGGGCCGGCGGGAGGCCGGCTCCGCCTAAGCGGTAGGATCATCGTTGAATCCTACGAATCATCTCGGCCACCGCCGGCTGAAGCCCCACGACGAGTGCTCGGCTGACGATCGAAAACCCGATGTTCAACTCCTCCACTTCGGGGATCGCCGCGACCGCCTGGACATTCCCGTAGTCCAGCCCGTGCCCTGCCGCCACCGCACACCCCAACGTCTTGGCCCGCCGCGCGGCCCGCGCCAGCCGCCGCAAGGCGTTGGCGCGCGCGCGGCGCGTGCGCGCCTCGGCATAGTCGCCGGTGTGCAGCTCTACGATTCTGGCGCCAGCCTGAGCACCCGCCGCCAACTGCTCTTCTCGGGGATCCACGAACAGGCTGACCTCGATCCCCACTCGCTCGAAGCGCGGGAGGAGTACGGCCAGTCGCCGTCCAAGCCGCACGACGTCCAGGCCGCCTTCCGTCGTCAGCTCCTGCCGGCGCTCTGGTACGAGCGTCACCCGCCACGGCCGAACCGCCAGGGCCACGCGCACGATGTCAGGGGCGACTGACATTTCCAGGTTGAGCCGACCGGGGAAGCGTCGCGCCAGTGCTCGCACATCGGCGTCCTGGATGTGCCGGCGGTCCTCCCGCAGGTGGCAGACGAGATGGTCCGCACCACCCCGGAGGGCCGCGCGCGCCGCCTGCAGCGGATCCGGGGTTCGTCCGCGCCTCGTCTGCCGCACCGTCGCGACGTGGTCGATGTTCACCCCGAGCCGCACACGCTTCATCTCGACGCGATCGCCTCGCGCATCCGCAGAAACTGCACGGCCGCCTTCACGTCGTGAACCCGCACGATGTGCGCCCCGGCGTCCTGTGCTGCCGCGACGCACGCCAAGGTCCCGGCCAGCCGATCGTCCACCGGCGCGTCGAGCGTTTCGCCGATGAACCGCTTGCGCGACGGCCCGATCACCACGGGAAAGCCCAACGCCACGACCCGGCCCAGCTCCCGCAGCAGCGCCATGTTGTGGCGGACGGTCTTGCCGAACCCGAGCCCCGGATCAAGGAGGATGCGCTCGCGGGCGATGCCGCGGGCCTGCGCGTTCCGGGCCGCCTCCCCGAGAAATGCCGCGACGTCGGCGACGACCTCCCGATACCGCGGGGCGCGCTGCATCGTGTGCGGGGTACCCCGCATGTGCATCAGGATGACCGACACGTCCAATGAGGCGACGACGTCCGCCATGGCCGGATCGCCTCGGAGGGCTGTCACGTCGTTGACGATCGTTGCCCCGGCCGCGATCGCCTGCCGCGCGACCTCGGCTTTCGAGGTATCGATAGAGAGCGGCACGCGCACGACACCCGCCAGCCCTCGGATCACCGGCAGGACGCGGTGGAGCTCTTCGTCCAGCGACACCGGGGGTGCCCCCGGCCGCGTGGACTCCCCGCCGATATCGATGAGTTGGGCACCCTCCTGCACCATCGCGCGGGCCCGTGCCACCGCCGCCGCCGGATCGAGAAACCGCCCCCCATCGCTGAAGGAATCCGGGGTGACGTTCAGGATGCCCATGACGAGCGGTGATGTGCGGGGGCGCCGTAGGCGGGGAATGCGCGTCACGACGGCGGTCGCGCGATAGGCCATCGCGCCGGCGAGTCTAAGCCGCGCGCTCTGGGGTCGCCGTCCGGCCATCGGCGGTCGGACCGGCCGGTGAGGCCGCGGTCGCAGCCACGCCGACGAGGCGCTTGACCTCTTCCCCATCGAGCACTTCCTTCTCGAGCAGACTCTCGGCCAGCCGCTCCAGCTCCGGCCGTCGCTGGACGAGCAGCTGCCGGGCGCGCGCGTAGCAGCCGTCGATCAGGCGGCGGACCTCTTCGTCGATGCGCACGGCGGTTTGCTCGCTGTAGTTGCGCTCCTCGAAGAGATCCCGCCCGAGGAACATTTGCCGCTCGCGGCGGCCGTAGGTCAAGCTGCCGAGCTCGTCGCTCATGCCAAACTCGCAGACCATCCGGCGGGCCAACGCCGTGGCGGTCTCGAGATCGTTCTGGGCCCCGGTGGTGATTTGCGAAAACACCAGCTCCTCCGCGACCCGCCCGCCCATCATCACGGTCATGCGGGCGAGCAGCTCTTCCTTGCTCATCGTGTACCGGTCTTCCAGCGGCAGCTGCATCGTGTAGCCCAGGGCGTGCATGCCCCGAGGGATGATGGAGAC
>CAYJWO010000136.1:0-3898 GCA_964373825.1 uncultured Planctomycetales bacterium | reverse complement strand
GATCAGCCGCAGCCACCACCTCCGCATCCCGCACCGACCCACCGGGCTGGACAACCGCGGTCACCCCTGCGCGCGCTAAGAGCTCGACGCCATCCGGGAATGGAAAGAAGCCGTCTGAAGCCGCCACCGCCCCGCGCGCGGCAGCACCCGCCTTCTCGATAGCGACCCGTACCGATCCGACTCGGCTCGGCTGACCCTGGCCGATGCCCACCGTCGCCCCGTCGCGCGCCAGCACAATGCCGTTGGACGTGGCCGCCTTGGCGGCCTGCCACGCGAATGCGAGTTCCTTCCGCTCGCGCTCGGAGGGGACTCGCTGCGTCACGACCCGCCACTGCGCCGCGTCGTCGACGCCCGTATCGGGACGCTGTGCGAGCCATGCTCCCCAAAGCTGGCGCCACTCCGTGGACGCCGGAGGGGTTGCCGGCCAGGCGAGTGTGACAACGCGTAACGGCTGTTTCCGGTGCAAGATCTCCTGCGCTTTGGCCTCCACTGCCGGTGCTAGCACGACCTCCAGGAACGTCGCCGCCAGCCGCTCGGCCAGTGCCGCGTCCACGGGACGGTTGACGCCAACGATCCCGCCGAACGCCGACTCCGGATCGCAGGCGAGTGCTCGCTCGTACGCCGCCAGGACGCTTGTACCGAGCGCGAGTCCACAGGGGGCCCGGTGCTTGACGATCACGCATCCCGGCTCGCGCAGCTCCACGAGCGCTCGGAGTGCTGTGTCCACGTCCAGAAGGTTATTGTACGACAACACCTTCCCTTGCGGCGACTGCAATGTGCCCAGCCCCCAGGCGGACTCGGCAGCCGGAACGTACCACGCCGCCGGCTGATGCGGGTTCTCCCCGTAGCGCAGCGGCTCCTGCCGCCGCAACGCCAGCGTCACGACCTCGGGCCACGCGCCGTTTCCCTCGCCCAGAAACGAGGTAATCAAGCCGTCATAGGCCTGCGTCAGGGCGAACGCCTGGGCCGCCAGGCGGCGGCTCATGGCGGCCGGGAGCGTGCCGCGATGCTCCCGCAGTGTGTGCAGGACCTCCGCGTATTGGCTCGGCGAGGACACGGCGACGACGTGCGCGAAGTTCTTGCCGGCGGCCCGCAAGAGCGCGACCCCGCCGATATCGATCTGCTCGACCGCCTCGGCCCACGACACTCCCGCCCGCTGCACCGTTGCCGCGAACGGGTACAGGCTGACGATGACCATGTCGATCAGGCCCGCCTCGGCCACCTGGGCCCGGTGCGCCTGGCGATCGCGCAGTGCCAAGATGCCCGCGTGGATCGCAGGATGCAGGGTTTTAACGCGGCCATCGAGCTGCTCGCGGATGCCCGCGAACTCCTCGACGCTGCGCGCGGTGATCCCAACCTGCCGCAGCGTCTCCGCCGTGCCGCCGGAGGCGATGAGCTCAATGCCCAGCGCCGCCAGCCCCCTGGCGAACGTGTCCAGGCCGGACTTATCGTGGCAGCTGAGGAGCGCCCGCTTGACGGGAACCGCCGCGTCCATGCCGCCCTCACTTGGGCCCATGGCGTCGCCCATGACACTCCCGACGGACGCACGCGGCGAACGCGGCGCGCAGGCGCTGCGCGATCGGGCCGGGCCGCCCGGAACCGATTCGCCGCCCGTCAACCACGGTCACCGGCAGGACTTCCTTGATCGTGCTCGTGAGGAACGCCTCCTGCGCGTTGTACACCTCATGGCGCGTCAGCGGCCGCTCGTCGATGGGAAAACGCAGCGGCCCGGCCAGCTCGAAGAGCACGTCCCGCGTGATCCCGGCGAGCAGCCCGGCCCAGCACGGCGGCGTGAGGATGGTGCCGTCGCGCACGATCCAAAAGTTGCTGGCGGTGCTTTCCGTCACCGACCCCATCGCGTCGATCCACAACGCCTCATCCGCTCCCCGCAACTGGGCCTCGAGCGTCGCGAGCACGCTGCCCAGCCGCGCGGAGTACTTGGCTTGCTGATCGACCGCCGCCGGCTGCAGCTTGCGGGTCGGCACGACGTCCACCCGGATGCCGCGCCGATAGGCGGACGGCGGCGGCGGCCGGACCGGCTGCACCACGATGCTGGGCGAGCTGCCGGCGGCCTGCGGCAGGAGGGCGACGCGGACGATGGCTTCCCGGAGGCCGGAACGGGCCAGGGTCGCGCGCAATCGACGGCCGAACCCGGCGCGGTCGCTGGGAGAGCGCGTGCCCAGATCCGCGGCCGAGGCGTACAGCCGGTCGAGATGGCCCTCCAACCGGAAGATGACCCCGCCATAGGCGCGCATCGTCTCGAAGCAGCCGTGGGCCTGCGCTTCCAGCGGCAACGCCCACTGCGGCGGGTCAGCGAGAGACGGCATGGGATTCCGCCGGGTCGGCGGGAGGTTGGGCGACGCCGCGGAGTGCCTCGAGCAGCGCCCCGGCTTTGTGGAGCGTTTCCTGGTGTTCTCGCGCCGGATCGGAGTCGGCGACGATCCCCGCCCCGACATGGAACGACAGCTCCCCATCCTGGATGACCATTGTGCGGATGGCGATGTTGAGGTCCAACGTGCCGTCGAACCCGAGACGGCCGAGCGACCCGGTGTAGAGGCCTCGGCGCACCGGCTCCAATTCCCGCAGCAGCTCCATGCACCGCACCTTCGGGCAGCCGGTGATCGTGCCGCCCGGAAACAGTGCGGCGACAATGTCCATCGCCGACACCCCGCGCCGCCGCTGGCCAGAGACGTTCGACACGATATGGATGACGTGGGAGTAGTGCTCGAGCGCCATGAGCTCATCGACGACAACCGTGCCGGTCCGGCAGATGCGCCCGAGGTCGTTGCGCTCCAGGTCGACGAGCATGAGGTGCTCCGCGCGCTCCTTTTCGCTGATGAGCAGCTCCAGACCGTTGACCGCATCGTCCGCAGCGCTCGCCCCCCGCGGCCGCGTGCCCGCGATCGGCCGCGTCTCGACGCGGTCCCCCGCCACCCGCACCAGGCGCTCTGGCGAGCAGCTGACGACCGCCAGATCCTCCGCCCGAAGGACGCAGGCGAACGGCGATGGGTTCACCCGCCGCAAGGCGGCGGCCAGCCGAAGCGGTGAGCCCCGCCATGGCGCCGTAAATCTGTGCGCCAGGTTCGCCTGGAAGATCTCCCCGCGCCGAATCTCATCGAGCGCTTGCCGCACCATCGCCTCGAACTCAACCGGCGAGCAGGTTGCGCGCAACGTCCCGACCGCCCGTCCCGCAGCCTCCACCGTCCGGGGTGGTGTGTGTGGCAGCGCGTCCATCCAAGCCAGCTGATCCTCCGCCTGCCGCCGCGCCGCACGCTGCGGCTGGTGGGGATCGGCCAGGCTGACGAGCCAGTGGCACCCTTCGAGATGATCCACGAGCACGACGCAGCGCATCCCCCACCAGGACAGCTCGGGCAGGCGGCCCGGACCCGGCTGGGGGAGTGGCAATCGCTCGATCCATCCGTTGAGCTCGTAGCTGAAGAATCCCCAGAGGGACAGCGCCGACGCCAGCGGCCCGCGACCCCGGGGAATGCGATAACGAGCCATGAGCTGCTGCAGGGCGCGCAGCGGGTGGGCGCGGAACCGCCGGATCGACCGGCTCGTACGGCACTCCAAGCGAGCGCCGTGCGCCGCGAGGCGCAGCCACGGGGACCACGCCAGCGCCGACCAGCGTCCCGTGATCGGGTGCGGGCGGGCGCTGTCGAGCCAGATCGCGGGCTCGTCCGGGGGAAGCGCCTGGAGGAAATGGGCTAACTCGACGTCGCCGTCCTGCGAGACGGCCAGACCCCAGAAGGGTCCGTGCTGGAAAACGGTTGGTCGGTCGGCGCGCATGCCGCGCTATTGTAGCATCCGCCTCGCGTCGACGCCACGCAGGCTAGAAGGGCTTGTCAACGCAATTTAGAAATGTCCTCTTTTCTGCAAAGTAGAACTGTCCTCTTTG
>CAYJWO010000135.1:0-3901 GCA_964373825.1 uncultured Planctomycetales bacterium | reverse complement strand
GAGGTGGCGCAGCCCGAACTCCTCTCCGTTGCCGAGCAGCCGGAGGAAATCCCCTGCGTTATGGCCGCCGGTCACCAGCAGGATCTCGCGGATCCCGGCCTGCACGAGCGTCTGGATCGGGTAGTAGACCATCGGCCGGTCGTACACCGGCAGGAGGTGCTTGTTGGTAATCCGGGTCAGCGCTCCCAGGCGCGTCCCCAGCCCCCCGGCGAGCACCACGCCTTTCATCGTCACCCGTCCGCCCGGCCCCAGTCGTACGGAATACTGGGATCCGTGGGGGCGACGCGATACTCGTCCGGACGGCGGTGGTGGTACGGCTCGGTGGGGACGTTGATGACGATCGCCTCCGGGTGACTTAAGCCCTTGAACCCGTGGTGGACCCCGACCGGGATCTGGACGAGCAGCGGATGGTGCGTCCCGATGAAGAACTCATTCACGAGGCCCTTGGTCCGGGAGGACGCGCGGCCATCGTACGCCACCAGCTTGATCATGCCGCTCACGCAGACGAAGTTGTCCACCTGCCGCTTGTGGTAGTGCCACCCTTTCACGACGCCTTGGTCAACCGTCGTGCAGTAGACCTGCCCGAACTTGAGGAAGAGTCGGTCGTCCCGGCGAAGCATTTCGAACAACCGGCCCCGCTCATCCGGAATCACCCGCAAGACCTTGGTCCGAACGCCGTTAATCAGCCGCATGGCCCCGCCCCATCGCGACGTACCGGAAGCCCAGGCGCCTCAGGCGATCCGGATCGTAGAGGTTGCGGCCGTCCGCGATGAGCGGCTGCCGCATGAGCCGTTTCAGGCGCGTGAAGTCTAACTCTTTGAACTCGTTCCACTCGGTCAGGACGGCCAGGCAGTCGGCGCCACGCGCCGCCTCGTAGGGGTCCTTGCAGAGTGTCACCGACGGTAGCAGCCGTACTGCCTCCTTCATGGCCTGCGGATCGAACGCCCGGATCCTTGCCCCTTCCCGTTCGAGTGCCGCGATGATGTCGAGCGACGGCGCGTAGCGCATGTCGTCGGTGTTCGGCTTGAACGCCAACCCGAGCACGCCGATCGTCTTGCCCTTGACCACCCACAGCGCCTTGGCGATCTTCGCCACGAAGCTGCGCTTCTGCTCGTCGTTGATGGCGCGGACCGCCTTGAGCAGCTGGAAGTCGTAGCCGAGCTGCTCCGCAATCTTGATGAACGCCTCCGTGTCCTTCGGCAGACAAAATCCGCCCCAGCCGATGCCGGCATTCAGGAAGCTGCGGCCGATCCGGGGGTCCAGCCCCATCCCCTCCGCGACCTGCTGGACGTCCGCGCCGCTGCGCTCGCAGACCTGCGAGACCGCGTTGATGAACGAGATCTTCATCGAGAGGAACGCGTTGGAGGCGTGCTTGATCAGCTCAGCGCTGTTGATATCGGTGACGACGAGGGGGGCGCCCAGCGGCTTGTAGAGCGACACGAGCAGCTGTTTCGCCCGCTGCGTCTCCACGCCCAGCACGATGCGGTCCGGCTTCATGAAGTCCTGGATCGCCGTCCCCTCGCGCAGGAACTCCGGGTTGGAGGCGACGTCGAAGGGGTGCTTGCGCTTCAGAGAGGTGCGAATCGTCCGGGCGATCCGCTGGCCGGTTTGGACCGGCACGGTAGATTTCTCGACGACCAGCCGGTAGCCGGGCAGGTGCTGCGCGATGGCGCGGGCGACGTGCTCGACGTACGTGAGATCCGCTTCCCCTGTGTCCTTCTGGGGGGTGCCGACAGCGATGAAGAGGATCGTCGCCCTGGCCACGCCCTCCCGGATCGACGTCGTAAACGCCAAGCGCTTCTCCCGGATCCCGCGGCCGACAAGCTCCTCCAGGCCCGGCTCGTAGTAGGGCATGATCCCCCGCCGGAGGTTGGCGATGCGCCGGGTGTCGTTGTCCACCATGACGACCCGGTGGCCGAGGTCCGCGAAGCAGGCCCCGGTCACCAACCCAACGTGTCCGGCTCCAATGACGGCGATATCCATGTGGTGTCTGGCTTAGGAAGGATGACGTACGTAAGGACTTGCCGGTTCAGGAATTATAGATGATGACATAGAGCACCGCAAGGAGATTTGGAGGCTACTGGGGACTGGCTGACGAGCCGATCTTCGGCTGATGGTAGCCGGTCTCAACCTCAATCGGCAGCTGCGGGTACGCTTTCAGCCGGAAGGTGAGGAACAGCTCCTCGCCGAACTCGCGATCCACGCGATAGACGAACTCCGCCATCCAGTCGTGCAGGTCCCGGCGGAGCACGTACTGGTACTCACGCAGGTCGTTGAAGCGTTTACCACCACTCGCGCCCACGGTCTTCCAATTCCCCCGGTGGAAGGCCGCGACGTGCCACTTGGGGCTGGGCTGCCACGCGAGATTGAGCGTGGTCTCCGTCTTGTCGTTGTGCGCCCATCGGTGGCCAAGCCCAAGCTCCCAGTGGCCCACCGGGGCCATCGTCGTGACCAGATCCCCGAACGCCAAATCGGGATTCACCGTGAGTTTCGGGGCGTCGGCGCTGGTCTTTGGGTTCACCACGGTCACATCCGCATTCCAGGCGGTGATGCGCTGCGCTCCCGTCGAGTGACTGGGGACACTCCAGTCCGACTCCACCCGGAGCCAGCGATACGGCAGGAGTTCCAGGTCAAATGACCAATTACCCAGCTCGCCCCCGAGCTTATTGTGGTTGCCACGGAACGTGTAGGGAACCGAGATCAGGAGGCGGGCGATGTCCGCGGTCGTGAACCGGCGCTTGCCACCGGCCGCCCCGGCAGGCGGCTGGGCAAGCGTGGCCAGCGCGGCTGCGGCATCGGCCGGCCGCTCCCCGACCCATCGCTTCGTTTGCAGCTTGTTCTCAATCCCCAACGTCATCGCATTCGCCGGACCGGCTGCCGTGGAAAAGTTGAGAATGTCGCTGGGGACGGTGGGTCGATGGACATAGCCGTACGACACCGTGGGGGTCACGACGTGGCGAATCCAGTTGATATCCAGACCCCACCGCCGGATCGCCACCGGGAAAATTCGGAACAGCTTGAGGCTCGCGTCCATCCCGCCGGAGAGCTGTCCGCTGATCACGTCACGCTTGCCGTCGGGCCGCTCAACGCCCCCCTGCTTGTCCTTCGTGTAGTACGTCTGGCGCACCGTCGTGTTCGGGGTCACCTCGATCGGCCGGAACCAGTTGATCGCGTACTTGAACCCCTGCGTCCAGTCGACCCGCACCGCATCGGTGTCCGCGTCGGAGTTGGCCGGCTTGGTCTGGAGGTTGGCGACGCCCAGCGACGAATTGGAGAAGAAGTTCGTGTCGCCGATTCGCTGCTCGCGCGTCGAGACGGTCATCTGCGGAAACGCCTCCGTCACCGTCTCAAACCGGTTCATCCGCTGCCGCACCAAGGCGTCCACGGTGTAGTCTGTATCATTCGTGACGAGCGAGATGAAGCTCTCGGGGTTGTCATCTGCAATAAACTCCTCCCGAAAGAGGAAGTCCTTGCGGAAACTCGTGTCCCCGAACTTGGAGATGTTCGTCAGGACCGTCGTGTCCTCCAACGGCTCCCACACGTGGCGCCACTGGAGGCGGTAGCGTTTGCGGTCGGCGCCCTTCGGGAGATCTTCCTTTTGCTCGCGTCGATTCCGGAGGTCGTTGTAGTAGAACTTCAGCACCCCCTTGCCGAGCGTCGGCGACTCGACAAAGTAGTCCGCGCCGCCCCCCCAGCCGAAGTGGCGGCGCCAGTCCCATTTGATGGTCCCATGCTGGCTGACGTCGTTGAGGATCGTGGGCAGCTCGTACCGGTAGCCCATCAGCGCGAACTGCCCCCACGGCTTGCGCTTGCCCGGAATGAGGAAGAACGGCGTCTGCCGGTCGGCCCAGGAGACGTACGGCAGGTACCACAGCGGGAACTCGTCGACGAAGAACGTCCC
>CAYJWO010000134.1:0-3921 GCA_964373825.1 uncultured Planctomycetales bacterium | reverse complement strand
CGATGAGGTTGGAGGCGGCGGAGGTGTTGCCGTAGCGCTGGAGGTTCATGTAGACGCGTTCGAGAGGCAGCTTGGCGAACTTGGCCACCGCCTCGATGATGCGGATGTTCGCCTGATGGGGGATGAAGCACTCAATGTGCTCGGGAGCGATCCCGGACGCCTTGATCGCCCGGTTCGCCGACTGGGCCATGCGGCGGACCGCGATCTTGAACACCTCGGTGCCGTCCATCCGAAGAAAATGCAGACGCTGATCAATGGACTGGTGGGACGGCGGGTACTTGGAGCCGCCCCCCGGCAGGTAGAGGAGGTTGGCTGCGGAGCCGTCGGTGCCCATGTCGGTCGCGAGCATGCCGCCGCGCTGGACCGGCGCCATAACACAGGCCCCCGCGCCATCCCCGAAGAGCACGCAGGTGCCGCGGTCCGTCCAGTCGATGAACCCGGAGAGCACCTCGGCCCCGATCACCAGGGCGTTGCGGTAACGTCCCGTCTCCAGGTACTGCTGGGCGGTGATCATCGCGTAGACCGAACCCGAGCACGCCGCGGAGAGGTCAAAGCCAATGGCCGACCGAGCCCCGAGCCGATCCTGCACGAGGCAGGAGGTGGCGGGAAAGAGCATGTCGGGGGTCGTCGTCGCGACGATGATGAGCTCGAGGTCCTTGGGGTCGAGCTGGGCCCGTTGAAGCGCTTGCCGGGCGGCTTCGGTCGCGAGGTCGCTGGTCGTCGTCCCGGGCTCGGCGATCCGGCGCTCCTGGATGCCGGTGCGCGTGCGGATCCACTCGTCCGACGTCTCCACCATCTTTTCGATGTCGGCGTTGGTGAGGATCTTGCTCGGAACGTGCATCCCGACGCCGAGGATGCCGATGCGACGGGGAGAAGTTGCGGCGCGAGCCGTCATCCGGCCGTCCCCGAGAACGTCCCGGGTGCGGGCTGATGCGTGAGGCGCTCCACCAGGTGGGGGATGAGATCGTGGGACAGCGACTCATAGGCCGCCCGGATGCCGTTCTTGATCGCCTTGCTGCTCGATGCTCCGTGGGAGATCATCACGACGCCGTTGATGCCAAGGAGCGGGGCACCCCCATGCTCGGCGTAATCCACCTCCTTGCGCAGCTGGAGGAACGCGTCGCGGGCAAGCCACGCCCCAAGCCGCGTGATCGGGCTCATCGCCAGCGAGCGCTTCAGGAGGGCGTTGATCGCGTGCGCGAGGCTCTCAGCGGTCTTGAGGGCCACGTTGCCCGCGAACCCGTCGCAGACGATGACGTCGATCTCGCCGGAGAAGATGTCATGCCCCTCGACGTTGCCGATGAAATTGACCGTCGAGGCCTCGATGAGCGCGTGGGTCTCCTTGCTGAACTCGGTCCCCTTGCTTTCCTCTTCCCCGACGTTGAGCAGTCCGACCTTGGGACGCGGGCGACCCAAGACATGCTGCACGTAGGCCTCGCCCATCAACGCGTACTGCAGGAGGTGGACGGGCTTCGGGGTGATGTTCGCGCCGACGTCGATGAGCAGCGTCTCGCCCTTGACCCCGGGCAAGACAATGGCGATGCCGGGCCGCTCGGCGCCCGGCAGGAGCCCGACCTGGAGGATGCTGGAGGCGACGACCGCTCCCGTGTTGCCGGCCGAGATGAACGCGTCGACCTTGCGGTCGCGCAGCAGCTCGAGGCCGATATTGATGGAGGAGTCGCGCTTCTTGCGAATGGTGGCGGCCGGGGACTCGTGCATCCCGACCACTTCAGGGGCGTGGACCACGGAGAGGTTCGACGGCCGCCGGGGGTAGTGGGCAAGGGCCTTGTCAATCACGTCGCGAGGCCCGAGGAGGACGATTTCAACGGGGAGTTCTCTGGCCGCCCGGATGGCACCGGCGACGGGCGAAGCGGGAGCGTCGTCGCCCCCCATGGCATCCAACGCGATCTTCATACCGACGCGACGGCTAGGCGGATGACGCGGCTTCTTTGGCTTTGCGCTCCCGGATGGTCACCACCGCCCGCCCGCGGTAGAACCCGCAGTGGGGGCAGGCCCGGTGCGGCACGATGACGCGGGCGCACTGGGGGCACGTCGTCAGCGCCGGCGGGCGGTCTTTCCAATTCGCCCGACGCTTGCCTTGCCGGGCATGGGAGTGTCGGCGTTTCGGATGGGCCATGGTCTGGATGCTCCTTAGGTTCGCACGCTACACCGTGCCTGCGTGATGGGGGCAGGATCCGCGATTGAGGTTCTGCCCGCAGGTGACGCACAATCCCCGGCAGTTCGTCCGGCACAACGGCACCATGGGGTACCCGAGGATGATCTCCTGGCGGACATCATTGGTGATGTCCACGACATCAGTCGGCTTGACCGAGTAGCTGAACACCGTCTCTGTCTGCGCCGTCGTGTCGAACTCCTCCAGACAGCGAGCGCAGGTCAGCTGCAGGTGACACGCGATGGCCGCCCGGACGATGAGCTCTTGCTGGGCGACTTGCACCCAGGCGTCCACCTCGACCGGCGGGGTGACACGGATGTCCTCGCGGTCCATGTCCATCGTGGCCGGGTTATACGAGGCGTGCTCTTGCATCCCTTCGGTTGGGACTCGGTTGACATGGATCTTCATCATCCGGCGTCTCCCGTTCGGCCCAGCTTGCGCCGCAAGGCGGCGGCGACGAACGGTGGCACGAACGCGCGCAGATCGGCGCCCAACGCGCCGGCTTCTTTCATGAGCCGCGAGGAGAGGTACGCATACGACTCCGACGGCATCATGAAGATGGTCTCGATACGGTCGTCCAGCTTGCGATTCGTCAGCGCCATCTGAAATTCGAATTCGAAGTCGGAGAGCATCCGCAATCCCCGGATGATCACGGTGGCGCGCCGAGCCCGCACGTAGTCCACCATGAGCGAATCGAAGTGGTCCAAGCTGACCCCGCGGATGGCTCGGGTGGCCTTTCGCAGGAGCTCCAGCCGCTCATCCACTGTGAAGAGCGGCTGCTTATCCGGGTTGTGCGCGACGGCAACGATGACCCGACCGAAGATCCGGCAGGCGCGCCGGATCAGGTCCATGTGGCCGTAGGTGACTGGGTCGAAGGTCCCGGGGTAGATGGCTCGGGTCATTATGCCCGATACAAAGACAGCACCGTTTCGCCATACCGGTGCCGTTTCCACAGTCGGAGCGACTCAACCGATGACGGGGGTTCTGTCCGTCGGTCGTGCTCGAAGGCGACGAGGCCGTTGTTGGTGAGGATAGCATAGGCCACCAGGTCCTTCAAGGCCTTTTTCCCCTCGGCGGAGCCGTAGGGCGGGTCCAGGACGATGAGATCGAAGGACCGCTCCGCCTCCGCCAGCACTGGAATGGCCCGCGCCATCTCCAGATGCACCACCCGCCAGGGCCGTTCCGGCAGCTCCTGGGCCATCCGATCAAGATTGTCGTGCAGGCACGCCAGCGCCTCCGAGTGCGACTCCACAAACACCACACAGGCCGCCCCCCGCGAGAGCGCCTCCAATCCGACGGCACCAGTCCCGGCGAACGCATCGAGGACCCGGGCGCCCTCCACCGCCTCCCCGAGGATGTTGAACAGCGCCTGGCGCACCTGGCCGGTGGTCGGCCGCAGCCCACGTGGAGCCGACAGCAGGCGCCCTTTAAACCGCCCCCCCATGATTCGGATCATCCCACCACCTGCCGGGGGCCGCGGAACGCGGCCGCACAAACGAAGTCCATAACGTCACCTTTGTGCTCGCGGCGCCGGTGCTCAAGTGCCTGCCCGCTGGCGCCGCAACCGGCAGGTGGTGGGATCATCGCAGGCGCTCGAGGCGTTCCCGCAGGACGGCCAGCACCGGATCGAGAAGCTCCGGGTCCTGCCGGATAATCGCGTGCGCCTCTTCACGGGCAGCTTCCAGCCACTGCCGGTCCCGCGTGAGGCTGGCAAATCGCAACCGCCACCACCCATGCTGTCGGCGGCC
>CAYJWO010000133.1:0-3930 GCA_964373825.1 uncultured Planctomycetales bacterium | reverse complement strand
GCGGTTGAGGGTGTCGTAGGCGAAGGTGGTCGTCACGCCGCGGGCATCGGTCTGGCGCGTGAGGTTATCCACCGCGTCGTAGACATACGTCCAGGCGCCCATGTCCGGGTCGTCCATGGCGATCTTTCGGCCCAGGGAGTCATAGGTGAGGGCCGTGACATGGCCCATGGCGTCGGTGACGCGCGCCAGGTTGTCGAGCGGGTCGTACTGATAGGTGGTCGTATAGGTCTGGCCGCCATTGAACTCTTCAACCTTCATGAGGCGGCCGTAGGCATCGCTCGTGCGGCGGGTCTGATGGCCGTTGGCATCGGTGCCTGTCACCGACCAATCATCATAGGCGGTCGAGCTGACCGAGCCGTCCGGACCTGTCGCAGTCAGCAGGCGCCCGAGCGGGTCATACGTGTAGGACACCGCCGCGAGGCTTGCGGCTGAAGGCTCGAGGCTCAAGGGGACGTACCCTGACGAAGAGGCTGAGAGATACGGGACCCACTGTTTAATGACAAGGCCGCGATTATTGAGTTCGACGGCGCCGCTGACGATTTGCTGGACGGGGTCCTCAGCCGGTGAGCGCGTTTGAATCACACGGCCCAGGCCATCGAAGAACTGATAGGTCGTCAGCGGTCCTTGGAGGCCAGACTGGGCATAGACGGTCGTCACGGCGCTGGATGGAGGTGCTGGGGGTAGATTGTAGGTGATCTGGCTGGTGATGACCTCACTGCTGGTCGCTGGATCGATGAAGCTCGCCTGGATGACGCGACCAAGGGCATCGTACGCGGTCTTCGTGGTCACGCCGTTTTGGTCGGTGGAGCTGATGACGGCGCCGGTGCGCGCATCATAGGCCAGCTGGCGCGTGTGGCCGAGCGCATTGGCAATCTGGGTCAGATAGGTGCCGGCAGCATCGTAGGTGTTCGTCGTGGTGCGGCCCAGGGCATCCGTGACCGTTTTGACATTGCCGTAGGCGTCGTACGTCAGCGTGGTCGCCAGCCATTGGCTGGCCGGGACGTTGAGCCACTCCTCTTCTGTGGTGAGATTGCCTTGCGTCGGCGCCAGGGTGGAGTCAGCCGCGCCGTCGTAGGTGAAGCGGCGCTGGGCGACGACGGTGCCGCCCGCGTCGAGCGTCTGGAGGAGGCTCGGCTTGTTGAGGATCCAGTCGACCGTGTTGTACGCAAAGGACGCGGTCGTGGTGCGCTCATCGCCGCTGAGGGTCATCTCCCCGTCCGCATCGGTGCGAATGATGTTGCCGTAGCTGTCGTAGGTGAAGCGGGCGCGGACCTGCTTGACACTGCTATCGCCGTCGTAGGTCAAAGCGTCTGTCTGATCGAGGTGGGCGAAGTGGACGCCCGGGTAGGGATCATGACAGCTCCACGTCTGCTCGGTCTTGGTCCAGAGCGTGTCGTACTGATCCTTGAATGCGGTGTTGAACGGCCTCCCTTTCTTGTGGGTATCCTGATGGAAGTGGGTGAT
Source organism: uncultured Planctomycetales bacterium (assembly GCA_964373825.1). GTDB lineage: Bacteria > Omnitrophota > Gorgyraeia > Aquiviventales > Aquiviventaceae > CAYJWO01. The sequence continues at coordinate 2,466 of CAYJWO010000133.1, read as the reverse complement.
GGACTTGTTGCCGTTCGCATCGAAGACGGTCGCCTCCTCAAACCCTCGAAACTCCTTGGCGGACGCATCGTACAATCCCCCGTGGAAGAGGTACGTTGTGGCATAGCTGTTGCCTAACCCGTCTTCCTGTCGAACCTTCTGGAGAACATGGACGATGAACGGCAGCAGAGGATCCTGGCCGCACCCGCAGAGGGTCGAGGGCTGATACGTGAGCGTGGTGATACCGCCCAAACCGTTCGTGATGGTGCGCAAGACATCGGCCGCCGTGCTGTTGGAGCCATCGGTGTTGGTGAGGCTGGAGAGAGCGAGCTGCGAACTCCCAGAGAGGAGATTGAAGACCGCCGGATCGGCGATACTGTCTCCGTTGAAGTCTCCCACCTGGAGGGTGTCGTCCGAGGACGTGAGGCTGAAGGCGACCGGCAGCGTCACCGGTGAGCTAAAGCCGCTGCCGGTGGAGGGCGCGTAGATCACTTGGCCAGCTGAGCGGTTGTAGTAGATGGCATCGGTCAGTCCATCGCCGTTGAAGTCAGCAGCGGTGTGCGGATTGCTGCCGCCGAAGCTACCCATCCAGTTGCTGGAGGCCGTCCAGCCGCTTCCCGTTGAGAGCCGCACCTCGATGGCCCCGCTGGACTTGTTCACGATCCCGACATCGGTCAGCCCATCCCCGTTGAAGTCGCCCGTGAGCGCCTCGTAGTTGGCATCGCCCCAACTGCTGAGAGAGAAGGAGCCGGTGGAACTGAACCCGCTCCCTGTCCCAAACGCCGCGGACCACGACCCGTTGTTGTAGGTCCCAATGTCGGTGATGGCGTCCCCATTGAAGTCACCAGTCAGTGGTGTGCCGCTGCCCAACGAGAGTCCAGAAATAGCTCCCGTCTGGAAACTCGTGCCGGTGGACGTGGCAAACTGCCAAGCGCCGCCGTTGTAGATCGCGATGTCCGTTCGCCCATCGCCGTTCCAGTCCCCCAGCAATGGCGTTGAGGAGCTATTGCCAAAGCCGGCAATCCAGGCCCCGCCCGGCGAGAGTGAACAGGACGTGGCACAGGATACCGACCAGCTGCCGGTGGAGGGGGTGAACTTGATGATGTCGGTCCGCGCATCCCCGTTGACATCTCCAGCTAGCTGCGGGACGCCAAGTGTGATCTGGCTGGGATTCATCACGTCCACCTGATTTTTTAGGCTGCCAGAGAGTGTCGTAGGTCCCCAGCCCTGATGCTGGTGGTAGGCGGTGATGTGGAGAATCGACCAGCCGGCCGGCAGTGCAATGCTGCCCGGGTTGGTGATCTGGTTCACCCCGCCGGCATCCTCCCGGTAGAGACACCCGACGGCGTCGCTACTGTTGGAATGGCCCAGTGAGATGTTCTTCGCTTGCGACACGTACACGTAGGTCCAGACATGGCCAAAGTGATCGTTGCAGCCGGACATCGTGACATCGCCGTTGCCGCTCACACTGCCCGAGACACAGCCCAGATCAAAGCCGCCGGCGGCTTGACTGGGCGAACCCCAGGGCAGCCCCAGGTAGGGATGGGCACAGCCCCACGTCTCATGGCCGGTGTCCTGGTTCGCCTTGCGAACGTTCCAGGCTGCGGCACTGGGCGGAGGCGTGAAGTTGTTCAGAACATTCGGGTAACTCGAGATTCCGGTGCTCTGGTAGGCAAATGTCGTTGCCGGCAAGCTGGTGGTGCCGTCCGCGCCGAACTGCTGAGCAGTAAACAGGAGCGAGCGGCCGGTTCGTCCACTGGAGATGTAGGTCAAGACATGCCGGCGGGCCAGCTGATTCGGCTGGCCGTTGACAGTGGCGTAAGCGCGAAGCTCCTTCAACCGCTTGGCTGTGGTGACGGCAAACCCGCTGCGGTAGGACACCTCATCATCTGGGCGATCCTCCAGAATGCATTCCACGTAGTTGGTGGGTGCCAGACTGGTGGGCTCGTGGCCGGTGTAGTCAAAACGGGCAGGGTACAGCTGGTTCTGGTCTTTGGCGTAGGTGACGATCAGGGTGTTGCCACTGGGATCGATGATCTTATCCAGCGTCCAGCGGAAGATTTTCCCTGCACTGTCGATCTGTGAGGCGGCGGTCTGGCCAAAGAGATAGCGGACACCGGATGTGTCCCGGACCTCCCAGCCAGCCACTCCGTTGTCGATGAACTTCAGGAAGAGCCCTTCGTCTTTGGCGCGGTAAGTGCCATCGGGAATCCGCACGAGGTCCGCTGAGACACCTTGGAACATAAACGTGAAGGTGTCTGAAGCGTTGTACTTCGGGACGCCGTTCTTGGTGCTCCGTTCGATATAGCCCATCTCCAAGCCCCAGCCCACGCCGACCCAACCATTGCGACTAGAGGAGGAGTAGCTCAGCGCCAGGGTCGGTTGCAGGCCTCGGCGACCCGGCGGCACGCCCAAGGGGATCGCCGTCGTGGCGCGCCCGGTGAACAAGTCCGGCTGGAATGACTCGATCGCCGTGACCGCCGGCGG
>CAYJWO010000132.1:0-3933 GCA_964373825.1 uncultured Planctomycetales bacterium | reverse complement strand
CCACGCGGTGCCGGCGATGTCGAGGTGCGCCCAGGGCAGCCCCTCGGCGAACGCCTCGAGGAACTTGCCGGCGGTGATCGTGCCCGCCTCGCCGGTGTTCGTCACGTTCTTCAGGTCGGCGATGTCCGACTTCATGAGCTCCCCGTACTCGTCCCACAGCGGCAGCCGCCAGACGCGCTCGTGCGTCGCCTGGCCCGCCTGGTTGATGCGGCTGGCGAGCCGCTCGTCCTTCGTCATGAGGCCGATCGCCTCGCTGCCGAGTGCCACGACGCACGCCCCGGTCAGCGTCGCCAGATCCACGCAGCAGTCCGGCTTGTACCGCTTAGCGTAGTGGAGGCAGTCGGAGAGCACGAGCCGGCCCTCCGCGTCGGTGTTGAGCACCTCAACCGTCTTGCCAGAGAGCGTCTTCAGAATGTCGCCAGGTTTCTGGGCGGTCCCCGAGGGCAGGTTTTCCGTCGCGGCGATGATGCCGACGACGCGCACCGGCAGCTTCAGGGCGGCGGCGACCTGGATCGTGCCCAGCACCGCGGCGGCCCCCGACATGTCGTACTTCATCTGCTCCATCTTCGCCGACGGCTTGAGGCTGAGGCCCCCGCTATCGAACGTGATGCCCTTGCCGCACAGGGTGAAGGTCGCCTTTGCGCGCGGAGGTTGATAGTCGAGCACGATGAACTGCGCCGGATGAGCGCTCCCCTGCGCCACCCCCACGATGCCGCCGAACCCCAGCCGCTTAAGCTGCACGAACGGGATGACGCGGCAGCCGATCCGCGGCTGGCGCGCCAGCCGCTTGGCCTCGTTGGCCAGGTAGGTGGGGGTGACCAGGTTGGAGGGGCCGTTGATCAAATCGCGCGCGAGCGTCACCCCGTCAACGATGGCCTGCGCCTTGGCGACGCCCCGCTTCGCCCGCGCGACTTCGCCCGGCCGCTCGACGACGATAGTCACGGCGTCCACGCGTTTCTTGGCCTCCTCGGGCGGCCGCTGGCGGAACCGATCGTAGCGGTAGAGGCCGAGCAGGGCGCCTTCGGTGAGTGCTTGTGCTGCGCGCTCAGTCTGGCCGAGTGCTCGCTCGCGGAGCACCGGCAGAACGAGCGCCCGAAACCCCTTGGCGCGCGCCTCGCGCGCGGCGATCCCGGCGAAGCGCCGCGCCTGCTCCAATGAGAGCTGCTTGGCCTTGCCGAGGCCGACCACGAGCGTCCAGCGGCCGTCGCGCGGCAGCCAGAGCGTCTCGTTCGCGGCACCCCTGAAGCTCACCCCGGCGACCAGGCGGCGCAGTGCTCCATCGCGTTGCGCCTGTTCCGGCACGAGCCGCTCCACGCGGCCATTCCCCTGAAGGGCTCCGTAGACGGTCGCCGCGCCCTGCCGACGACCCCCGTTGCCTGACACGACATCAACCCGCATGCGTCCTCCCGCCAGCTAAGAACAACGCCATCAACCGAAACCCGTCGGTCAGCCGCATGGCTGATGCGCGGACCGCCGACTCATTATACGACACCACGCCATCTGTCGGGCCGCCCGTGGCGCACAGCGCGAACGGGACCGGGGCGGCGATGTGCGTTTTGCGCGCCGTGCTCGTCGGATGATCCGGGACGACCAGCACCGCGAACGGCTCGCCGCGCCGCCTCAACCCGTCGAGCACCGTGGCCACGACCAGCCGATCGGTGTCCTCGATCGCCTGGATCTTCTTCTGCGCATCGCCCATGTGGCCGGCCTCGTCGGTCGCCTCGATGTGGATCAGCACCAGGTCGTAGTCGTTCAGCGCGTTCAGCGCGTACTCGGCCTTGCCCTTGTAGTTCGTGTCGAAGTACCCGGTGATCCCGGGCACCGGGATGATGTCGAAGCCCGCCAGCCGGCCCAGGCCGCGCACGATGTCCACCGCGCTGATGCACGCCGCCCGCTTGCCGTACACTTGCTGAAACGGCGGCAGCGCCGCGGCACCCCCCTGCCCCCACAGCCACAGCATCGTGGCCGGCGGCTTGCCCTGTTGCCGGCGCCGCTGGTTCACGGGATGCGCCGCCAGGAGTAGTACCGACTCCTCCATCACCGCGCGCAACCGCTCGGCTCCCGGACCGCTGGGCAAATACGGCGCGAACGGCTGGCCGGAGATGTCGTGCGGGGGCGTGCAGGTCGCCTGAGCATACTCCGCGCCCTCGATGATGGCCAAGTGCCGGTACATGACGCCCGGGTGGAAGCGAAACCCGTGCCGGGCCAAGCGCTCGTTGGCAGCGGCGATGAGCGCGTGGGACTCCTCATTCTCGATGTGGCCGGCGGAGTAGTCCTCGAGCACGCCGTCGCGCACGGTCACGGTGTTGCACCGAAACGCCACCTCGTTCGGACCCAGCGCGATGCCCTGCGCGGCCGCCTCCAGCGGGGCGCGGCCGGTGTAGTGCCGCCGGGGATCGTAGCCGAACACGCTCATGCAGCCGACGTCGGAGCCTGGCGGCAGCCCGTCCGGGATGGTATGGCACCAGCCGGTCAAGCCTTCGCGGGCGATCCGGTCGAGGTACGGGTGCGTGGCGACTTCGAGCGGCGTCTTTCCGCCAAGGACCGCGAGCGGCTCGTCGGCGACGCCATCCGGAAGGATGAGGACGTACTTCATGCGCGGGCCGTCAGGGCGGTCACATGGCGCAGTTGTTGGGCCACGCGGGGAATGATTTCCAGCGCGCCGTTGATCTCGTCGTCCGTCGTCGCATGGCCGACGGTCAACACCATCGCCCCGTTGGCTTGAGCGTCCGTCAGCCCCATCGCCTTGAGCACCGCCGAGGGACGCATCGCCTTCGCGTTGCAGGCCGACCCCAACCCGGCGCTGACCCCCGCATGATCAAGCCCGCGGACGAGCGTCTCGCTCGACACCCCATCGATGCACACGTGGAGGTTATGCGGCAGCCGCGCCGACCACGACCCATTGAGCCGCGCTCCGTCGAGGCGCGCAACCAGCCCGTCGCGCAGGCGATCCCGAAGCCGCCGCTCATGGTCCGCGCGCTGCGGGAGCGTGCGCGCCGCCTGCTCTGCCGCGATCCCCATCCCAACGATCGCCGGCAGCGCCTCCGTCCCAGAGCGGCCGCCGGTCTCCTGCCCGCCGCCGTCGAGCAGCGGCAGGATGCGCGTGCCCTCGCGCACGTAGAGTGCCGCAGCACCCGACGGCCCGCCGAACTGATCCGCGGCGAGGCTCAGCGCATCGACCCCAAGCTCGCGCACGTCAATCGGCACGTGCCCGGCCGCCGCGACCGCGTCCGTGTGGAAGAGTGCGCCGACGTCGTGCGCGGCGGCGGCCAGCTCGCGGATCGGTTCGACGGTGCCCACCTCGCCGTTGGCGAGCATCACCGACACCAGCGCCGTGTCGGGCCGCAGCGTGCGGCGCAACAACTCCACCGACACCGTCCCCTCCGCATCCACCGGGAGGAGGTCGACGTCGCAGTTGTCCTGTGCCAGCCGACGGGCGGTCAGCGCCACCGAAGGATGCTCGATGGTGGAGATGATCAGGTGGCGGCCTTGGCGGCCCCGGGCGCCCATGAGGCCTCGTAACGCCCAACCGTTCGCCTCGGTGCCGCAGGACACGAAGAAGATTTCATCGGGAGCGGCGTTGAGAAGACCGGCGACCTGGCGGCGCGCATGCTCCAGCGCCTGCCGAGCCCGACGGCCCTCGTGGTGGATGGACGACGGGTTGCCGCCCTCCTCGAGGGCAGCCGCCATGGCCGCCGTGACCTCCGGCAGCACGCGGCCGTTGCCGTACCAATCGAGCAGCACTCGATTCATTTCGTCACCAGACGATCCTTGTTCAGCCGTTCGATGGCGTCATCGTGCACGACGGACACGCGCACAGCCGTCGCAGTAGCTCAAACGTGTAGATGCCGGTCTGGTGGCCGTCGGACCAGCGGATCGACAGGCCGTACCGGCCGACGAGCTCGACCGCCGCGGGCCGCACGTCGAACGGCA
>CAYJWO010000131.1:0-3936 GCA_964373825.1 uncultured Planctomycetales bacterium | reverse complement strand
GCCGCGGTCCGCGAGGCGGGGCACGTGCCCGTCAAGATCGGCAACGCGCGCAAGCTGCTCGAACGGATGGACGCGCTCGGCGCCGACATCGTGTTCAACATCGCCGAGGGCTACGAGGGCCGCAACCGCGAATCGCAGGTTCCCATCCTCCTCGAGATGATGCGCGTGCCCTTCGTGGGCGCCGACGGCCTGACCTTAGGGCTAACGCTGGATAAGATCCTCACGAAGCGGGTCTTCATCGCCGAGGGCATTCCCACGCCGCGCTTCGCCGAGGTATCGGACGCGAACCGGCTTTGGGAGCTGGACCTGAAGTACCCGCTCATCGTGAAGCTGCGCTATGAAGGGTCGAGCAAGGGGCTGACGGAGAAATCGCTCGTCACCACCCCGGAGGCGCTCGAGCGGCAGGTGCGCTGCCTCCAGGAGACCTACCGCCAGGCGTCCATCTTCATCGAGGAGTTCATCGAGGGCGAAGAATTCACCGTCGCGATCATCGGCAACGATCCGCCGGACGTCTACCCGGTGGTCCAAGTGACCTTGGACGGGGAGAAGGCGCTCGGCCGAAAATTCTACACGTTCGCCTACCTGCGGCGCGGGGCCGACTACTTGTGCCCAGCGCCCATTCCCGAATCGCAGGCCCGCCGCATGCAAACACTCGCGCTCAAAGCGTACCGCGCGGTGGACTGCCGCGATTTCGGCCGGGTGGACTTCCGGGTGGACTGGCAGGGCAACCCCTCCGTGCTGGAAATCAACCCCTTGCCGTCGCTGGCCTCGGAGGACGTCTTCAACCTCATCTGCAAGGCCCGCGGACAGACCTACGAGCAAGCGATTCAGCGGATCCTCAACGCGGCCCTCGTGCGCTGCGGCCTCGCGCCGCAGGACTCGACACGCTCCCTATCGGCTACGCCATCGCGCTGACGTACAATCTGAAGCAGGCCGTGCCCGACCCGCACGGCGCCCCGCACGACGGGGAGTCGGAGTTCGACAGCCCCGCGACGATCGAACGCATCGCCGACGCCCTGCAGGCCGGCGGGCACACCGTCCAGCGCGTCGAGGCGAACACCGCCCTGCCGCAGTGGTTTCTCACCCACCGCGTGGACCTCGTGTTTAACATCGCCGAGGGGACCCACGGCGAGCATCGCGAATCGCAGGTCCCGGCCGTGCTGGAGCTGCTCGGCATCCCGTTCACCGGCTCCAACAGCGTGGCGCTGGCCTTAGCGCTCGACAAGGCGAAAACGAAGCAGGTGCTCGCCTGCGAGGGGCTCCCGACCCCACCGTGGCAGCTGTTCGACTCCCCGAACGAGCCGCTCGATCGGCGGCTGAGTTTTCCGCTCATCGTCAAGCCCAACCGGGAAGGCTCGGCCAGGGGCATTTGGCGGGACAGCGTCGTGTGGGACGAGTCCTCACTGCGCCGGCAAGTCCAGCAGGTGGTGGAGCGCTACCGACAGGCCGTGCTGGTCGAGGAGTTCGTTGATGGGCGCGAGCTGACCGTCGGGGTCCTCGGCGACCTCGTGCTGCCCGTGCTGGAGATCGATTTTGGCCCCTGCCAGGCGTCCGGGGAGTTCTTCTACTCCTGGCGGATGAAGGAGTTTCAGGGCAACGCTGCGCTGGGGCTGGTGCCGCGGCTCCTGTGTCCAGCCCCCCTCGAGCCGGCTCGCGTGGAGGAGATCCAAGGCATCGCCCGGCGCGCGCATCAAGCGCTCGGCTGCGCCGATCTCTCGCGCACGGACATCCGGTTGCGCGCGGACGGTCGTCCCTACATCCTCGAAGTGAACCCCCTGCCGGGGTTGAGTCCATTCGACAGCAACTTTCCGTTCATGGCGAGCGCGGCGGGTCTCACGCATGACGCCCTCATCCAGCGCATCGTCACCCTGGCCATGGCACGGCATCATCCCCGCGGCGCCGATGATCCGGCGGCTGCGGACGACGCGCGGCACGTGTCGGCCGCGTGGGGGCGGACTCCACAACGATCGGGCCGCCTGCACGGGCGTCATCCCGGCGACGATGGGATGGCGCTCCTCGGCGGGCGGAACGAAGGAGGAGCACGGTGAACGTCGCACAGGCCTATCGGCGGATCCCGCCATGGAAGGATGTTCCCCTGGATCAGTGGGAGACGTATCGATGGCAGATGACCCATCGGATCGAGACGGTCGAGCAGCTGCGGCAGATCGTCCGCCTCAGCCCTTCGGAGGAGCGGGCGGTGACCCGCCGCTCGGGCCGGTTCATCATGGGCATCCCGCCGTACTGGGCGGTCCTGATGGATCCCGAGGATCCCACGTGCCCGATCCGGCGCCAGGCGATTCCCGTTGAGGACGAGTACCGTCTCAGTCCCAACGACCTCATCGATCCGCTGGCGGAAGATAGCCACATGCCGGTGCCCGGCCTGGTGCACCGGTACCCGGACCGGGTGCTGCTGCTCGTGGTCGAAGTCTGCTCGATGTACTGCCGGTTCTGCACGCGCTCCCGCGTCGTCGGCACGACCGCGGGCTACAGCCGACCGGCGAACATCGACCACGCGATCGAGTACATCCGCGCGCACCGTCGGATCCGTGACGTCCTCATCTCGGGCGGCGACCCGCTGACGCTCTCCGACGCGCGGCTCGACGAGATCCTGGGGAAGCTCAAGACCATCCCGCACGTGGAGTTCGTGCGGATCGGCTCGCGCAACCCCGTGACGCTGCCCTATCGGGTGACCGAGTCGCTGTGCGAGGTGCTGAAGAAGCACAAGCCGGTCTGGATGAGCGTCCACTTCAACCACCCGAAGGAGGTCACCGCGGAGGTCGCGCGGGCCTGCGGGATGCTCGCGGACAGCGGGGTGCCGCTGGGGTCCCAGACGGTCCTCCTCAAGGGCGTCAACGACCGCCCCGCGATCATGAAGAAGCTCATGCACGAGCTCCTGAAGATCCGCGTACGGCCGTACTACATCTACCAGTGCGATCCGGTCAAGGGGACGGCGCACTTCCGCACTCCCGTCGGGGCGGGGATGCAGATCATCGAGAAGCTGCGCGGCCACACGACGGGCTACGCGGTGCCGACGTTCGTCGTCGACGGACCAGGCGGTGGGGGCAAGATCCCGCTCATGCCCAACTACGTCGTCTCGGTGAAGGACGGCGTGTGGACGCTGCGCAACTACGCGGGGAAGACGTTCACCTATCGGGAGGAGCAGACGAACGGGCTGCCCACCGGAGCGGACGTCCTGGAACCGTCGTACGCGCTCAACAGCTGACCGCCGCCATTCGGTGAGCCGACTGCCGCCCCGCCCCGGAGCCTGCGGGGCGGGGCGGTACATCTCATGCCACGAGCGCTTCTGATTCTGGTCCTGTGCTTCGCGGCCGGCTGCTCGCGCGCCAGCCGCGACGATCTCGCCCGCGAGGTCCTCGCCGTAGATCCCGCCTTCGCGCAGGTGCTCGAGAAGCACCAGGAACTCTCCAGCCGCGTCGAGACCTTCGAGCAGGAGCTAGCGCTCAAGCGCCAAACGGTCAAGGGGCGCATCGACCAGCTGCGCGAAGAGCTGAACCTGACGGCCGCCAAGGTCCGGGAGAAGGTCACGCAGACCGAGCAGCTCCTGGCGCCCGATCGGGAGCGGCTCACGCTGGCGCTCTCGATGGCCAGCGAGCAGCTGCGGGCCAAGCAGGCCCAGCGCGCCAGCATCGGCCGCTCGATCGCCAAGCTCAAGAAATCGCTCAAGGTCGGCACGGAAGCGCTGGGACGTTCGGACCTCGAGGCTCGCGAGCGGCAGTTGGCGGACATGACCCGGGATGCGCAGCGCCTGGATCAGGAGCTGGCGGGCTTGAAGGAGCACGTCCGGTTGCTGAAAGTGAAGCTCCTCCTCATCCGCCTCTAGCCGGATTGAGCTCCCGTCGGCCCGCGAGTCGCTCGCGGACTCGCCGGGAGCCCTTCTAGCCTGCGTGTAACAGCAAGATGATAATGTCCTCTTTG
>CAYJWO010000130.1:0-3936 GCA_964373825.1 uncultured Planctomycetales bacterium | reverse complement strand
AAGTCCACCTCGTTAAAGAACTCCCAGCTGGCGAGCTGTGGGCTGTAGCCGTACCGGGCCACGAGGTAACGTAGCAAGCGCCGGAAGAAGCGCTTTGCACCCGCATCGGTCACGAAGTCGTTCGGCAGCCGGCACGTGCCGCCAAGCGCTTCGTTGTAAGGATTGTTGTGCCAGTCGGCGTCCTGGCTGCGGCTGAACGCCCCGTGGTTCAAGAGGCAGAGCTGCCAGTACAGCCCATGTGCGCGGCTTTGCTCCAGCAGGTAGTCGAGCTGCCAGGCCCGCTTCTGGTCGTAGGACCCAACACCGGTCTCCTTGGTCTCCAGTCGCAGCGCCCACGGGGCCAGCCACAGCCGGATGTAGTTCGCCCGCACCTGCGAGAGCTCCTTGAACCACTGGTCGTAAGCCGCCAGCGGCTTGAAGCTTGGAGGCCAGCAGAGGTTCTCTCCAATGGGCAGCAGCGTGGCTCCTCGGTCGAACCGGAAGTAGCCGGTGGCGGGATCGACATGGACGAAACCTGGAGCGTTCGATGGCGTGACGCGAAACGCGATCGCCGGCGACACTTGGGAACCGGCGCGCGTCATGAGGCGCGCCTGGACGGTCCATCGGCCCGCCTCGGGCGGCGTGAACCGCACTGTCCAGACCGGCGACCCCTCCGGCGTCAGGACCTCCCGCCCCGCGTCGCGCACCAGGCGAAACGGCTGATGGAAGAAGCCGGGCACGGTGACCGGCGGGCCCTGCGGCGGCTGAAACACGGCCTCGAGCGACACCTCCTCTGGGTCATAAGGGTTGGCGATGTCGCCCGTCACGTCGACCGTCAGCTCGCAGCGGTCGTAGGCCTTGATGGCGTCGCACGCAGCGCGTACAGCCCCGAGCCGAACCGGGGCCGCGTCCGCCGGGCGCGCGCCGAGGAGGAGGCCGGCGACGACGATCCAGCGCCAGACGGCTCGTGCGGATCGCGTCATGCCGCTACTCCCGGATGGACGTGAGGAACACGCCCTTGATGAACTCGCGCTGGAACACGAGGAACACGAGGAGCATCGGCAAGGTCACCACCAGGGCCCCCGCCATGATGATGGCGAAGTTCGCCCCGAACTGGCCGTTCAAGACGGCGATGATGAGTGGGACGGTGCGCATCTCGCCGGACTGCACGATGATCAGCGGCCACACGAAGCTGTTCCACTGGGACAGGAACGTGAAGATCGCCAGCGTGGCGAGCGCCGGCTTGATGAGCGGGAGAATCACGCGCCAGTAGATGCCGAACTCCTGGTAGCCGTCGATCCGCGCCGCCTCGATGAGCGCATCCGGGATGCTGAGGATGTACTGGCGGCACAGGAAAATGCCGAACGGCATCGCCAGATTCGGGATGATGAGCGCCCAGAACGTGTTCAGCCAGCCGAGATGCTTGACGAGGACAAAGTTGGGGATGAGGAACACCTGCCACGGAATCATCATCGCCGAGATGAGGCAGAGGAAGATCACGTCGCGCCCCGGGAAGCGCAGCTTGGCGAAGGCGTAGCCCGCGAGCGAGCCGAGGAACATGTTGCTGAGGGTCACGGTGCCGGCGACGAAGAGGCTGTTGAGCAGGCTGCGGACCATCGGCAGGAGGGTGAAGAGCTGGCGGTACGGCTCGAGGGTCGGCCGGGCCACGGTGAACTTCGGCGGATAGGTGTGGAGCTCCGCCGCCGGCTTGATGGACGAGAGGACCATCCAGTAGTACGGCAGGATCATGACGATCGCCCCCACCACGAGGATCGCGGTAATCCCCACCACGCGCCAGTTGATGCGAGGGGAGGCGGCGTGGCTCATCGCGTGCGGATGGCCCGCAGGTTAAAGAGGGTCAGCCCGAACAAGCAGCCGAAAATCAGGTAGGCGATCGCCGAGGCGTAGCCCATCCGAAACTGCGTGAACCCTTGCTCATAGAGGTACGCCACGAGCGTGAGGCCGCTGTCCAACACCCCACCGGTCCCCTCCCCGGTGCCCGCGGTGATGATGTAGACGAGGTCGAACACCTGGAAGGAGTTGATGACCGCCATGACGACGACGAAGATCAGCGTCGGCCGCAGCGAGGGGATCGTCACGTGCCAGAACCGCCCCCACCACCCCGCCCCGTCCACCTTGGCCGCGTCGTAGAGCGTGTCCGGGATGGTGGAGATGCCGGCCGAGAAGAAGACGAGATTGTACCCCAGCCCGCCCCAGATGCTCACGATGATGATGACGGGGAGGATCCACTTCGGCGAGAGGAGCCAGTCGACCGGTTCGAAGCCCAGCTGGATGAGCCCGTAGTTGATCAGGCCGAACTTCTCGCCGGCGAACAGCCATTTCCAGACGACCGCGATCGCCACCACCGACGTGACCGTCGGGATGAAGTAGAGCACTTTGAAGAGCTGCTTGCCGCGAGTCAGCTCCTCCATCGCGGCGGCGAGCAAGAGCGCGATCGAAATGCCCGTCGGCACGACGCCGATGACGTAGAGGAGCGTGTTCCGGAACGCCTTCCAGAATCGCGGATCCTCCAGGATCAGCGCGCGGAAGTTTTCCAGCCCGACCCATCGGGGCGGATGGAGCACGTTGTACTCGGTGAAGCTCAGGTACAGGGACGCGAGGAGCGGCAGGGCGACGAAGCAGACGAAGAGGATGAGCGCCGGGAGGATGAAAAGGTACGCGATGGGTTGCCAGTCCGCCCGCCGCATCACCATTGTTGAAGGCGCCCACAGTCCACGGACCACAGACCACAGTGCGTCATGGAAGTCGGCTGATCAGATCGATCGTCGCAGGGCTTGAAGCATCTTCACCACCTGCTCTGTATGCTCATACAACTCGCTGAACACCTTCTCTTCCACGACCCTGCGCTGTTTCGCGAGATAAAGGCATGCGACCACCTCCAGCGCAGATCGGATTGCATAGCCGATGAACTGCTTGAACTCCCCATGACTCTGTCCGGTGGATCCCTCAGCGGTATTCAAGACAACCGAGTCAGCTGCTCGCTGGATTTGCGCAGCCAGCACGTACCGCTCACTCCTCGGAAACGTCCGCGTAAGCTGGTGCACACGGCCACTGAGCTCGAGAGCTCTCTGCCACACCACGAGCTTCTCAAACTTGAACCCCATCGCTGCGGATTACCGTGGACCGTTGACTGTGGACCGTGGACGCCCTACACGTTGTACTTGCATGCGAGGCGGCGGAGCATCGCGACGGCTCGGGGCACCGCGGTGAGCTCGTCCGCTCGGCCTTCATACTCCACCGTCACAAACCCGTGGTAGCGGTGGCGTTTGAGCATCCCGAAAATTCGGTGGTAGTCCAGGGTCGGGTCCTCGCCGTGTTGGTCGAGCGCGTGGATCTTCGCCACGACGTGCGGGGCGTACGGCAGCGAGCGCTCGAGCCCCCGGTAGCAATCGCGCTCATGGTAGTTGCCCGTGTCCAGGTTGATGCGCACCCACGGGCTGTCCAGCTCACGGATCAGCCGTATGGTGGCGGCCGACGTCGAGAGAAACCCCCCGGCGTTGTGCGGTTCCACGGCCAGCGTGATCCCGACCTGGGCCGCATGGCGCGCCACTCTCCTGAAACAGCGGACCATCGGCGACCACAACGCCGCCGCCTGCCCGCGCGGCGGCCAGCCGGCGAAGAGGCGCACGCAGGGGGCTCCCAAGACGTACGCCGCGTCGATCCAGCGCCGCACGGTCTCGATTTCCCGGCGGCGGCCCGCCGCGGTCGGCCGGCCGAAGTTGTTGCCCGGCGAGAGGACGATGATGGTCAGCCGCAGGTCGGTGCAGCGCTGCTTGAGCTCCACGTAGAACGCCCGCGTGCGGCGCGGGAGCTGCTCCGCGATGAGGTCGACACCGCCCACCTGCAGCTCCTGCGCGCAGAGGCGGAGCCACTGGCCGAACGTGATGCGGCGCGCGGCCAGTGCTCGGTGGTACGACCAGCTGCAGCAGCCGAGCT
>CAYJWO010000129.1:1495-3947 GCA_964373825.1 uncultured Planctomycetales bacterium | reverse complement strand
CAGTTTAGAACCGGATGGCGGCTTGCGCATAGAGGAAATTCGCGTCGTCCGAGGTGCCGCTGTCCGCCACAAACGGTCCGGCGTGGAAGTGCGAGTAGCCAACGAGCACCTTGACGTTCTGGCGCACCTCAATCGCCGCCAGCAGATCCACTTCCTGTCCTACGGTTCGACTGGCATTGGGTGTCGCTGCGCGGATCACGCCCTGCCCGGCGTTGAACCACGCGCTCTTGCTGGAGTCCAGGAAGAACCAGTGGTGCGCGGCGGTCAGCTTCACCCGCGGGTGCGGCTTCGCGTCCACGCCGAGGCGCACGTTCGTCATATTCCTGAGGCTCGCCAGATCCATGTAGCCGTAGTAGGAGTGGTTGGTCGGAAACAGGTTGTCGAAGTTCTCGACGGTCCCGTCGGTCGGGTCATCATCGCCGGAGCCGTGGTTGAGCTCGACGCTCAGCCGGGGTTGCGCGGCCACCTCGACCAGGGTGTAGCCTAGCTCGCCATGCCATGCCCACGCCCGGAGGGCATCGTGCGCGCGCGACCCGAATTGCCAGGCGCCCTCCGTTCCGTAATCCACCGGGCCGCGGCGCCCTACGAACCGGCTGCCGAGCGTGTAGGCCGTCATCGGTCCGCGAATCGCGGGCCGCTCACTGGCTAGCCCGCGGTCCCGGTCGTTCCGGATGAAGAGGAAGAGATCTAGCGTGTGCGCCTCGAGCGGGCGCATCGAGGCGTAGACCCCGTAGAACATCTCCCCATGATCCGCCGCATCCGGGCGCACGCGATTGGCGGGCACAACCTGGCTCGCCCACGCGTCCATCCAGGTGGCCTCGCTGGGCGCGTAACGCAGCCTCACCGCGTCAAAGACCCGCGCGACGTTGGACCAGCCGAAGGCCCCCACGAACCGCTCATCGCCGTACGCCAGCTCCTGCCGGCCGACCGTCAGCCGAATCGGCAGCGACTCCAGGGGGCTGCGCGCTTCGAGGAAGAGCTGCCGCAGGTCGAGCTGGTTGACGAAGCTGTTCGTGCGGTGCAGACGGCTGGACGCGAAGCTCTCCGCATCCTGGCCCTGGATGAACGCCCGCCACCGTTCCCCGACGGCCAGCTCCGCGTGGAGCCGCGTCCGAAGCAGGTGGAGCGTGTCATCTTCGAATGCGCCGTCGTTGAAGGTGAAATCGTCCCGCCGCTCCATCCGGTAGCGCACTTCGCCCCCGGTCGTGAAGCGGACGGCTGAAGTCGAGGGCGCGCTAGGCGCTTCCACCGCGCCGGCCGACGCGCCCAGGCAGAGCCACCCCACGATCGCCCACCAGAGGAACATGGTAACACTCAGGATAGGGGCTCCCCCCGCGGGCAACTATGATGCAGGTCAGTGTCAGGCGACACGGCCGCGGGCGAGGGTCGCGGCGACCGCGGGATCTGCGAGCGTGGTGGTGTCGCCCAGATCCTCGACGGCGCCCTCGGCGATCTTGCGCAGGATGCGGCGCATGATCTTGCCGGAGCGGGTCTTCGGCAGGGCGTCGGCGAACTGGATTTTGTCCGGGGTCGCGATCGGCCCGATGACGGTGCGCACCTGCTGCTGGAGGGCACGGCACAGCTCCTCCGACGGGGCAATGCCCTGCTTGAGCGTGACGTAACAGTAAATGCCCTGTCCTTTGATGTCGTGGGGGAAGCCGACGACCGCCGCCTCGGCGACCGACGGATGCGCGACCAGCGCGCTCTCGATCTCGGCGGTGCCGAACCGGTGCGCGGAGACATTGATCACATCGTCAATCCGCCCCTGGAGCCAGTAGAAGCCGTCGTCGTCCACGCGGCAGCCGTCGCCGGTAAAGTACACGCCGGGGAACCGCGAGAAGTAGACCTCCTTGATGCGCTCGTGCCGCGGGTCGCCGTAGACCCCGCGCAGCATCCCCGGCCAGGGCTTGGTGATGACCAGCGGGCCGCTCTCGTTGGCCTGGGCTCGCGAGCCGTCGTCGCGCAGCACCTGCGGGACGACGCCGAAAAACGGCTTGGACGCGGAGCCGGGCTTCGTGGCGATCGCTCCCGGGAGTGGTGTGATGAGGATCCCCCCGGTTTCCGTCTGCCACCACGTGTCCACGACGGGACAGCGTCCCTTCCCAATGACGCGGTGGTACCACAGCCACGCTTCCGGGTTGATTGGCTCGCCCACCGATCCGAGCAGGCGCAGGCTGGAGAGATCGTGCTGGTTCGGCCACTCTTCGCCCAGCCGCATGAGCGCCCGGATGGCCGTGGGGGCGGTGTAGAAGACGGTGACCTTCTCCTGCTCCACGATCTGCCAGAACCGGTCGGGCGCGGGATAGGTGGGGATGCCCTCGAACATCAGCACCGTTGCGCCGTTCGACAGCGGCCCGTACACCACGTAGGAGTGGCCCGTCACCCAGCCGATGTCCGCCGTGCACCAGAAGAGGTCGTCGTCCTTCAGGTCGAACACCCACTTGGCGGTCAC
>CAYJWO010000129.1:0-1395 GCA_964373825.1 uncultured Planctomycetales bacterium | reverse complement strand
AGGGCGACCGGCAGCTCCGGGATCATCGGGAGGAACACGCTGACCCGGCTGCCCCGCTGCACGCCGAAGCGCTTCAGGACATTCGCAAACCGGCAGACCTCCGCGTGGAGCTGTTCGTAGGTCAGTGTGCGCCGATCGTCCGCCGCTTCCCCCTGCCAGACGATCGCGCGTTTCGTGCGGCGTGGCGTGGCGAGGTGCCGATCGAGGCAGTTGTCGGCGACGTTCAGCACACCGCCCTCGAACCACTCGACGTAGGGTGCCGCGGTGGTCCCGATGGCCGACCAGTCCCAGCGCAGGACGCGGCGCCACGGCGTCATCCACCGCACGTGCTCACCCGCCAGGCGGCCCCAGAACCCTTCCGGGTCGCGGACCGACTCCGCGTAGAGGCGTTCGTACTGCTCCGGTTGGATGTGCGCAGTCTGGCGTATGGCCGGCGGGGGATCAAAGCGCTGCGGGGGTGGTGCAGCCGATATGGTTGTGGGGCGCATGGCAACCCTCCTCTGAGCCTTACAGCAGCCGAAGGAACTCGTCCCGGCTAAGGCCGGCCTGCTCCAGGATCGCCAGCACCGTGCCTCGAGGAATGTCGTGGCCGTACGGGACGATAGCCAACCGGGTCGTGGCGGACAAACGCCAGATGGCTGCCTTGGCCTCGCTTGGGCGCTTCGACGAACCCGGCCTTGCGCAACGCCTGGATGATCCGGCGGGACGAGAGCGCCGGCAGACGGCTCATGCGAGCGCGATTTCAACCGGGCTCGTGTAGTGGATGGGGGCGGATAACGCAGGGGTCAGTTCTTTGATGAGGCCAAGCCGTTGGGCGTTCTCGATGTAGAGCGCAATCGCCTCCTTCAGCGCTGCTCGGGCATCCTCCGGTGTCTTTCCATAGGAGGCGACGCCCAGTTCCGGACACTTTGAGACGAAGCGCTTGCCTTCCTTCCAGATGACGGCGGTGACGTATCCTCGTTTCATGGCGACTCCTTTCGGCGTCAATTATACCATGACGATGAGGCATTACGCGGCGCACTCGCCGGGGCCCATGCCGCTCAGGGAGAACTCGGTCTCGGCACCCCAGTCGCGATACGCCTCGGGAGACTGCTCGTACGGCGGGAGGGTCGTCAGCGGCTCGAGCGTCTTCTGCCAGTACGGCACACCCATGCGCTGCGAGAACGCGGCGAACGGTTCGTCGGCGGACTGGCGGTCCTTGCGGTAGCAGCCGAGGATGTGCACGATGGCCTCGGGGATCCGCCGGGCCGGCAGCTTCATGACGGAGGCGCCGAAGGTCGCGACCCCCTCGGCCGTCAGCCCGCCGAGCATGAGCTGGAAATGGGGGGCCAGCCGGTCGTTCACCTTGCGCGCCCCGCCGAAGAAGCCGATGTCGGCGATGTGGTGCTGGCCGCA
>CAYJWO010000128.1:0-3965 GCA_964373825.1 uncultured Planctomycetales bacterium | reverse complement strand
GTATCTGCGGCTGCCGGGGGGAATGGACCATGGCCTCCTTCCTTGAGGAAACCATCCAGCGCGTCCGGCAGCACGTCGGGTCCGCGCACGTCGTGCTGGGCTTAAGCGGGGGGGTGGACTCCTCGGTGGCGGCCGTGCTGCTCCAACGAGCGCTCGGCCGGCAATTGACCTGCATCTTCGTGGACAACGGACTGCTGCGGCAGAGCGAACGGGAGACCGTGGAGCGGACGTTCCGCCAGTACCTGCAGGTGGACTTGCGCGTCGTGGACGCCGCCGAGCGGTTCCTCAAGCGGCTGGATGGGGTCACCGACCCGGAGCGCAAGCGCAAGCTCATCGGTGAGCAGTTCGTGCGCGAGTTCGAGGCCGAGGCGAAGAAGATTCCGGACGTGCAGTTTCTTGCGCAGGGCACGCTCTACCCGGACGTGATCGAAAGCGTCTCGGCTTGGGGCGGGCCGTCCGCTACGATCAAGACGCACCACAACGTCGGCGGGTTGCCGGAGCAGATGCACCTGAAGCTACTCGAGCCCCTGCGCGACCTGTTCAAGGACGAGGTGCGGGAGCTCGGCAAGGTCATCGAGCTGCCAGACGAAATCCTCTGGCGCCAGCCGTTTCCCGGCCCGGGGCTGGCCGTGCGCATCTTGGGCGAGGTGACCGGCGAGCGGCTGCGGATCGTGCGCGAGGCGGACGCCGTCGTCCATGACGAAATCAGCACCGCCGGGCTGTACCGCAGCCTATGGCAGGCGTTCGCCGTGCTGCTGCCGGTCAAGACCGTCGGGGTCATGGGCGACGAGCGGACGTACGAACACGTCGTCGCCGTCCGGGCGGTCACCAGCCAGGACGCGATGACCGCGGACTGGGCCAAGCTGCCCCCGGAGGTCTTGGGGCGGATCTCGAGTCGGATCATCAACGAAGTGAAGGGCGTCAATCGGGTCGTGTACGATATTTCCTCCAAGCCGCCGGCGACAATCGAGTGGGAATGAATCGCTTGGTTCAATGGTTCACTGGTTCATCGGTGCATTGGTTCAGACAGTCGGTGTTCGGGATCGCGTTCCTGGCGACGGTGGGAGCCGGAGCGAAGAGTGAGACAGGACCGCCGGGCAAGGCCGCGTTTCCGGTTCCTGAAGAGCACCCGGTGGACGTCCGGCTCGTCACGGAGCATGCGGCCATCGTTCCCGGGGGCTCCACGCGCGTCGGGGTGCAGTTCATCCTCGAGGAAGGGTGGCATATCTACGGGCAGCAGCCGGGCGATGCGGGCCTGCCGACCCAGATTGCTTGGTCCGCGCCCCAGGGTGTCGACGTGACTCCGCTGTCCTGGCCGCTGACCAAGCGGTTTCTCGATCCGGGCGACATCGAAACGTTCGGCTACGAGAGGGAAGTCCTGCTGCCGAGCGCTGTACGAGTCGCGCCGAATGCCGCCGTACCCTCCGACGTCGTGCTGCAAGCCTCCATCCGCTGGCTCGCCTGCCATGAGATCTGCATTCCGGGAGCCGCCGAGCTGAAGCTCCCCCTGGCGATTCGCACGACCACCGACCCCTCGCCGGACGCGGCAATGTTCCAGGCGCCCTAAGCTGAGGTGAAGCGGTGAGCGTCGAGCGCGACCCAATCTGCGGGATGCCCGGCACGATCGAGCGGCACGGGCATCGCTTCTGTGGTACCTCTTGCATTGCCGAGTTCGAGCGTCGCCGAGGCAACCCTCCTGTCGTATGGCGCCGGTGGTTCGATCCCTGGGTCTGGGTGCCGGTGTCCGGCGTGGCGTTCGTCCTCGCCGGCGAGCGGTGGTCGGCCCTCGCCTCCGCGCGGGCGATTTATCTCGCCTATCTCACCATGGTGGCGGGACCGCTGGCGATCGGGCTGCTCCTGGGCGGGTTGATTGATCGCTTCGTGCCGCGGGAGTCTGTCATCGCACTCCTCACCGGCCACCGCAAGCGGGTCATCGCGCGCTCGACCCTCCTGGGATTTCTCGCCTCAAGCTGCAGTCACGGCTGCTTGGCGCTGGCGATGGAGCTGTATCGCAAGGGGGCTTCCGTGCCGGCGGTCGTGAGTTTCCTCCTCGCCAGCCCTTGGGCGAGCATGTCGTTTACGCTGATGCTGCTGGGGTTTTTCGGCGCCCGCGGGCTGCTGATCATTGGCGGAGCACTCGGCATTGCGTTCGTGACCGGGTTGATCTTCCAACGGCTCGCCCGCCGAGGCCTGATTGAGGCCAATCCCCTGACGATCGTGGCGAGCGCCATCGCCCCATCGACCCCTCGCCAGTGGACTGTGCAGCAGCTGGGGGCTGATCTGGTGGGTGTCGCGCAGGGCATCGTGCCGCTGGGCCGCATGATTCTCGGCTGGGTGCAGGTCGGACTGCTGGCGGGGGCCCTGATCGGCGCCTTCGTGCCACCGCACGTGTTCCACCGGTTCTTTGGGCCGTCGCTGGGCGGATTGCTGGCGACGCTGCTCGCGGCCACCGTGACGGAGGTGTGCTCAGAGGGCAGTGCTCCGCTGGCGTTCGAGCTGTTCCGACAAACCGGGGCGCTCGGCAACGCGTTCGTGTTCCTGATGGCCGGCGTCATCACCGATTACGCGGAGCTGGGTGCGGTGTGGACGAACATCGGCCGGCGGACCGTCGGATGGCTCCTGGCGGTCACGCTGCCGCTCGTCCTCCTCCTCGGCTGGCGACTTAACGTTTGGAGCCGATAGTGCTAGACTACCTGGCGTGACGATGCTTCACGCGGAGTTCGCCCACCTCCATCTCCATACGAACTACTCCCTCCTGGATGGGGCGTGCCGCATTGATCCCTTGGTCAAGCGCGCCGCCGAGTTGAAGTTCCCAGCGCTCGCCATGACCGACCACGGGAATCTCTTCGGCGCCATCGAGTTCTACACCGCCTGCAGCAAGGCCGGGATCAAGCCGATCATCGGCTGCGAAGGGTACATTGCACCCAAGAGCCGGCTCGACCGCAGCGGGACCGGGATGCGCGATACGAACGCCCACCTTATCCTTCTCGCCAAAGACGAGGAGGGCTACGCCAACCTCATGCGGCTGGTGACCATCGGCTACCTGGAGGGGTTCTACTACAAGCCGCGCATCGACAAGGAGGTCCTCGCCCAGCGCGCGAAGGGGCTCATCCTGCTGACGAGCTGCCTCAAGGGCGTCCTGAACGTCCACCTCACCCAGGATCAGACGGCTCTCGCCCGTCGGGAGCTGGACGACTTCATCCAGATTCTCGGCCGCGAGAACGTCTACGTCGAGCTGCAGCGTCACGGGCTTGCGCTGGAAGAGAAGGTTCAGCCGCAGCTCCTGCGGCTGGCCAAGGACGCCGGGGTCAAGTGCGTCGCGACCAACGACGTCCACTACATCGACGCGAGCCACGCGCAGGCCCACGACGCGCTGATGGCCATCCAGACGCAGACCACGCTGGACGACCCCCACCGCCTGCGCTACGAGCGGCCGGCGTTCTACCTCAAGTCGGCCGAGGAGATGCAGACACTCTTCGCCGATGTCCCGGAGGCGATCGCGGCCACGCTCGAGATCGCCGACCGGTGCAACCTCGAGCTGGAATTCGGCAAGCTCCACCTGCCGTACTACGAGCCGCCCACCGGAAAGTCTCAACGGGACTACCTCCGGGAGCTCTGCTTCCAGGGGCTCAAGGGACGTTACCAGGAGGTCACCGAGCCGCTCGTCCATCGGCTGGAGCACGAGCTTGGCGTGATCGACCGGGCCGGGTACAACAGCTACTTCCTCATCGTGTGGGACTTCGTGCGCTTCGCCAAGGAGCGGGGCATTCCCGTCGGCCCGGGGCGCGGCTCGGCGGCGGGCAGCCTGGTCAGCTACACGCTCGGCATCACCGACCTCGACCCGTTGAAGTACGACCTCCTCTTCGAGCGGTTCCTCAATCCCCAGCGCGTCAGCCAGCCCGACATCGATATCGACTTCTGCTACGAGCGGCGCAACGAGGTCATCGAGTACGTCATCCAGAAGT
>CAYJWO010000127.1:0-3969 GCA_964373825.1 uncultured Planctomycetales bacterium | reverse complement strand
CATCACGATGGATCTGCACGCGGGGCAGATCCAGGGGTTCTTCGACATCCCGCTCGACCACCTCTACGCGGTGGCGGTCTTCGGGGCGGCGGTGCGCCACAAGCGGCTGAAATCGCTCGTCGTCGTCTCGCCGGACGTGGGCGGGATCAAGATGGCCCGGGGCTACGCGAAGCGGCTGCGGGCGGGGCTGGCGATCGTCGATAAGCGGCGCGACAGCCCGGACGCCACCGAGGTCATGCACATCCTCGGCGACGTGAAGGGCCGGACCTGCTTGCTCGTTGACGACCTCATCGCGACCGGCAGCTCGCTGGTGGAGGCGGCGTCGGCGTTGCGCCGGGCCGGCGCCGTGGCGGTGTACGCCTGCGTCACCCACCCGGTCCTGTCCGGGCCGGCGGTGGAGCGCATCGCCCGCTCCGACCTGAAGGAGCTGCTGGTGACCGACACCATTCCGCTCTCTCCGGAGCGGCGGCATCGCAAGATCGTCGTGCTGTCGGTCGCGCGACTCTTGAGCGAGGCCATCCGGCGGATTCACTACGAGCAGTCCATCAGCGTCCTGTTCGACGGGATTCCAGGCTAAGGCGCGATCATGGCGAGACGCAAGAACCAGGGAGCGATCGGGGTGGAGTTGACGGTGCAGCGCCGGGAGATCACCGGGACCGGGTCCGTGCGGCGCCTGCGGGACGACGGGGTGATCCCCGGGGTGGTCTACGGCAAGCACCTTCCGGCCCAGGCCATCGCGGTGCCGCGCAAGGCGTTGACGACCGTGCTCCACTCGGCCGCCGGCGAGCACGCGCTGGTGCGCCTGCGGTTGGACGGCCAGGCCGGGTGGGAGCACCTAGCACTCGTCAAGACCGTCCAGCACGATCCCCTTGACGGCCATGTGCTCCACGTCGACTTCCAGGCGATCAGCCTGACGGAGCGCCTCAAGGTGCAAGTCCCCATCCTCCTGGGGGGCGAGCCAGTCGGGGTCAAGCAGGACGGCGGGGTGCTGGAGCACTTCCTGCGGGAGCTGGAAGTCGAGTGTCTCCCGGCGGACATCCCGCAGCACTTCGAGCATGATGTGTCCGCGATGCAGATCGGCGACACGCTGCACGTGCGCGACCTCGCCGTCTCAGCCCGGGTGCGGCTCATCGCCGCACCCGACGCGGTCGTGGCGTCGGTCCTGGCTCCCCGCATCGAGGTGGAGCCGACCCCGGCCGCCGCAGCGGTGACCGAGCCCGAAGTGATCCGCGAGAAGAAGGAACCGGCGGAGGGCGAGGCGGCGGAGGGGGCGGCCAAAGAGACCGGCGGCGAGAAGAAAGCCCAAAAGCCGGACAAGGACAAGAAGTCCGAGAAGTGACCCCACCACCTGGGCGCTCGCTGCCAGCGGCCTTGCGGCGGAACGATTGGAGCCTGACGACCATCCGATGCGCCGCAAGGCGTCCCGCCTCCGGCGGGACCGCCCAGGTGGTGGGATGATCCCTGCGCTTGTGAAGGTTGTCGTGGGGCTGGGCAATCCCGGGGCACCGTACGCGACGACGCGGCACAACGTCGGCTTCCTCGTCGTTGACGCGTTAGCGCGAGCCTGCCGGGTGGCGGTGGATCGGCCGTGGCGAGAGCCCGGCGCGACTACCCCCGTCGCGCGTTATGCCGAGGGGACGCTGGGTGGACAGCCGGTGCGACTGGTCAAGCCCATGACGATGATGAACGCGTCGGGTCGCGCGGTGCGCACCTTGGACGTCGTACCGGAGACGCTGCTGGTCGTCTGCGACGACGCGAACTTGCCGCTCGGCGCCGTCCGGCTGCGGCCCCACGGCAGCGCTGGCGGCCACCGTGGGCTCGCGTCCTGCCTCGAGGCGATGGGCACCGAGGCCGTGCCGCGGTTGCGCATCGGCGTGGGGGTCGCACGGATGCCCAAGGAGTTGGACGCGTTTGTGCTCTCGCCGTTTGACGCTGAGGAGCGTGAACCGCTGGAGGCGGTGCTGGCGCGCGCCGCACAGGCCGCCGAGGCGTGGGTCGCCGACGGGATCGCCATCGCCATGAACCGGTACAACACGAAGGGACCGCAGCACGCATGAGGACACAGGCCTACGAGGGGTTGTTCATCCTGAAAGCTGCCGGCACGGAGCAGGACCAGGCGCGAACGGCCGCGCAGCTTGAGGAGACGGTGCGCAAGGTCGGCGGCACCATCGAGAGCGCCCAGCCGTGGGGCCGCCGGCGCCTGGCGTTTCCCATTGGCCGGGAGCGCGAGGGCCACTACCAGCTCCTGCGTTTCCGCCTCGAGACACAGCAGCTCAGGGAGATCGACCGGCTCTGCCGCCTCAACGAGGCGATCGTGCGGTTCCTCATCCTCAGCGTGGAGGAACAGGCTCCGGGAGCGGAGGCGGCCGTCGCCGCCGCGCCGGTCCGGCGGGAGGTGGGCGATGGCGAGCCTTAACCGCGTCCTGCTCATCGGCAATCTGACGCGCGATCCGGAGCTGCGCTACACGCCCAGCGGGACGCCGGTGGCGGACCTGCGGCTCGCGGTGAACTCCATGTTCAGGGACCAGGCCGGCCAGCGCAAGGAGGAGACCTGCTTCGTCACGATAGTCGTCTGGAGCCGGCAGGCGGAGATCTGCCAGCAGTACCTCAAGAAGGGCCGATCGATCTTCGTCGAGGGGCGGCTGATCTACCGCAGCTGGGAGGCGGAGGGGAAGACCCGCAGCACGATGGAAGTGCGCGCGGACCGCGTGCAATTCCTCGGCTCGCCTGCGGGCCGCGGCGGCGAGACGGCTACGGCGGAGTCGTTGGAATCAGCCGCGCCCGCCCCAGCCGTCGCGGGCCGCACCGAGGAAGCCAACGAGGGGGCAGGAGAGGTGAGTGGTGACGACGAGGTACCGTTCTGATGCCAGGCATGTTCCGGCGCAAGAAGCGCACGAAGACGGACCGGATGGGTCCGCGGCGGGTGTTCCAACGGAAGGTCTGTCGGTTTTGCTCCGAGCACGTGGAGCAGATTGACTACAAGGATTTGGAGCGCGTCGGGCGCTACGTGACGGACCGGGGGAAGATCATCCCGTCGCGGATCACCGGGACATGCGCCCGCCACCAGCGGCGGCTGACCGAGGCCATCAAGCGGGCTCGGTTCATGGCGCTGCTGCCGTACGTGTCGGCGTGAGGAGGGACTATGGACGTCGTCCTCCTGCGTGATGTCGAGAGGGTCGGGGCGCAAGGCACGATCATCCAGGTCAAGGCGGGGTTCGCCCGCAACTACCTCTTCCCCCGCGGGCTGGCCACTCCCGCCAGCGCGAGGCAACTCACGGTCATGGCGGAGGCGACCCGCCAGCAGGAGCAGAAGGCCCAGCGGCACGTCAAGCAGGCCGAGACCCTCAAACGCAAGCTGGAGCGCCACTCCCTGACGCTGAAGCTCAGCCTCGGCGAGGGCGACAAGCCGTTCGGGTCGGTCACGAGCCATGAGATCGCCGACGCGCTCCAGCGCGACGGCTTCCCCGTCGAGCGGCACGCGCTCCAGCTGGAGCAGCCCATCAAGACCCTGGGGATCTTCGATCTGCCGGTGCGCCTGCATCCGCAGGTGACCGCCACCGTCAAGGTGTGGGTGGTGAAAGCGTGACACCACGTCGGGTGTGAGCCATGGAGCTGGCCGGACTCGTCAGTTCGATTGAGCGGCTTCCACCGCAGAGCCTGGAGGCCGAGCAGGCGGTCCTCGGCTCCATGCTGCTCGAAGAGGAGGCCTTGGTGCAGGCCGCCGAGCTCCTCGAAGAGCCGGTCTTCTACAAGGACGCCCACCGCAAGATCTTCAGTACCCTCATCGCCCTCTACAAGGAGAACGTCGCGGTCGATCTCGTCACGTTCACCGAGGAGCTCAAGAAACGCAATCTCCTCGACGCGGTCGGAGGTCCCAGCTACCTCGCGAGCCTCACCGGCATGGTGCCCACCGCCTCCAACGTGGGGCACTACTGCCGCATCGTCCGGCAGAAGTACATCCTCCGCAGC
>CAYJWO010000126.1:0-3985 GCA_964373825.1 uncultured Planctomycetales bacterium | reverse complement strand
CCCGCCCCTCCCGCAGCAGCTTGCGGCTCTTCGCCAGGAAGGCGCGGTCCTCCAGTGCGGCCACGGCCGCCGCCTGGGCGAGGCTGTTGACGTTGAACGGCTCACGGACCGCGTCCATGGCGGCGATGAGTGGGGGCTGTGCGATGCCGTAGCCGATGCGCAATCCCGCCAGCCCGTACGCCTTGGAGAAACTGCGCGTGACGAGGATCGGGTGCTCGCTGACAAACCCGATTGTCTGCGGGTAGTCCGCCGCCTCCACGAACTCGTAGTAGGCCTCGTCCAACACGACGACGACCTCTGCCGGCAGGACCGAGAGAAACCGCTTGAGCTCCCGCGCCGTGACGTAGGTGCCGGTCGGGTTGTCCGGGTTGGCGATGAAGACCAGCTTCGTCCGGGCCCCCACCGCGGCGCGCATCGCGTCCAGGTCGTACCGATCGTGGCGCAGGGGAACCCGACGCACCGTCGCCCCGCAGGCCTGGCCTTGCAGCGCGTAGATCAAAAACGTCGGCTGGGCCACGACGATCTCGTCGCCCGGATCGACGAACGCGCGCAGGGCGAGCACGAGGAGCTCGTCCGATCCGTTGCCGAAGATCAGCTGCTCCGGCCTGATCCGCAGCTTCTCCGCCAAGGCTTGGCGCAGCGCCCCGCACCGGTGGTCGGGGTAGCGGTGCAAGGATCCTGTGACCTTGCGGAGTGCTGCCACCGCCCGGGGCGAGGGGCCCAGAGCGTTCTCATTGGACGCGAGCTTGATGATCGAGGCCCGGCGGACTGTGCGCCGCGCGTCCTCGATGGACCCGCCGGGTTGATACGTCCCGGTGAGCCCGCGGACGATGGCCCTGGCTCGTCGATCGATCGTCACCATCAGGTCGTCATGGGATAGGACCCCAGCACCTTGAGGAGCGCGGTGCGGTGGTCCAGCGCGCGCAGCGCGCGTTGCACCTTCAGATCCGCCGCGTGGCCCTCGAGATCGACGAAGAACAGGTACTGCCAAGCCTTGCGCCGCGACGGACGCGATTCGATCTTCGTGAGGTTGATCCGGTGCTGCATGAACGGGACGAGCGCGTCGTGCAAGGCGCCGGGGCGGTCCCGCAGCCCGATGAGGAGCGACGTCTTGCTGTGTGTCCCGCGGCGCGGCTGCCCGAGGCCGAGGACGAGGAACCGCGTGGTGTTCTCCCGCTCCTGGGGAATCGGGATGGCTTGGAGCCGGTGCGCCTGCGCCAGCTCCCTGCGGGCGATGGCGGCCCGCTCGCTCAGATCCCACGGCGGCCGCGCCGCACCCACCGTGGCCCGCAGCAGATATCCCACCGCCTCGGCGGTGGAGTTCGTCTCCGAGCGCACGACACCCGGGAGGTGCGCTTGCAGCCAGGCGTGGCACTGCTCGAACGCCTGGGGGTGCGAGTAGACGACGCTCAGTTGGGAGAGCTTCGCCCCCGGCCGCAGGATGAGCGCGTGATGAATCGGCTGCTCGAGCTCGCCGTGAATCTGCACTGGGGTGTCGATGAACTCCACGAACCGGTCGAGCGTGTGCGCCACGGCTCCTCCGAGGGAGTTCTCGATCGGCACAACGCCGTAGTCCGCCAGACGGCGCTCTACGAGGTGGAAGACGTCTTCCACCGTGGGGGCGTGCCGGTAGGTGGCGCGGGCCCCGAAGCGGGCCTGGGCGGCCATGTGGGTGTAGCTCCCCTCGGGCCCCAAGTAGGCGACGTACGGCATCAGGTTCTCCGTTCACCCCGCCCCACCATGGGGCGGGGTGACGCGGACGGCCGGCGGCCGGTCCGCTCTCGACGACGGCACTCGCACAAGATGGCCTGAAAGATGTGGCGGATGGCCTGCGCCGACAGCGGCCCCCGATTCGCCTGCCGGACGTGGCGCAGCACGAACGTTTCCCGGCGGGCGTCGAACACCGGCCACTTGCGCCGTTTCTTCAGCCGGCCGATGGCGAGCGCCAAGTCGGCGCGGCGGTTGATCAGGGAAAGCAGCCGCCCATCGAGGCGGTCGATCCGTCGCCGCACGGACGCCAGCCGGGAACCGTCACGACCCATCCGCACCACCCGCCGCTGGCGCCGCCGCAGCTGGAGCGGCGGCCTCCGTGGGCTCGGGCACCCCGGGCACGTCTAGCTGCGGGAGCGCTTCGAGCGATTTCAGGCCGAAATGGCGCAGGAAGTCCGCCGTCGTCCCGTAGAGGAACGGCCGGCCCGGCGACTCCTTGCGGCCGACGATGCGGATGAAGGCGCGCTCGAGCAGTGTGTCGAGCGAGGCCGTCACGTCCACGCCGCGCACCGTGTCGACTTCCGCCTTCGTCACCGGCTGGCGGTAGGCGACGATGGCTAGCGTCTCGAGGGCCGCGGTGCTGACCGACGGGGTCTTCGGGCGCTCGAGCAGCCTCGCCATCCGCGGGGCGAGCGCTTCGTCGGTGACCAGCTGGTATCCCCCGGCCACTTCCTGGAGCTGAAACGCCCGTTGCGACGCGCGATACTCCTCTGCCAGCGAGGCCAAGAGTTCCCGGGCGGCCTGGCTGTCGAGCTCCGGCATCACGTCCAGGAGCCGCTTCAAGGGCAGCGGCTGGCCGCTGACGAACAGCAACCCTTCGATGATGCGCTTGGCGTGTGCTTGCTCCATGCCCTCTACCCCGTCACCTGCACGACGATCTGGCCGAAGAGACGCTCCTGCACGGCGCGCGCCACCCGCTGGCGGATGAGCTCCAGCAGCGCGAGGAAGGTGACGACGAGCTCCAGCCGGCTCTTGTCCGGCGTGAAGAGCTCCGCGAATTGCAGCTGCCGCTTGACCGAGAGGAGGACCCGCAACTCCTTGACCTTCACCTCTACCGTCCACGGCTCCGCCTTCACTTCGTACACGGGGGCCGAGGCGCGCTCGAGCACTTTGGCGAAGGCGCTCATGAGATCCGGCAGGCCCACCTCCCACGAGGTCTCAGCGGAGAGTGACTCGGCGCTGTCCGGCAGCTCGGTCTCGCTGCGGGCGAAGCGCTTCTGCGCGATGGTCCGCAGCTCCGCGAGAAGCTGGGCCACCGTTTTGAACTGCTCGTACTCCCGCAGGCGCCGCTCCAGCTCCTCGAGGCTGATCGGGACGTCTTCGTCCTCCTGAGGGGCCTCCGGCTGCGGGAGCAGCCCCCTCGCCTTGAGGGCGACGAGCTGCCCCAGCAACGGCAGCGGCTCGGCGAGCTCGTTGATCGAGAGCCCTTCCGCCTTCAGCTGCAGCAGGTACGCCTTCGTCAGGTCAACGAGCTTGATGAGGAACACGTCGATGAGGTCGAGCGTGGCCAGCTCGACCAGGAGCGGCAGCGGCCCCTCGTAGACGTCGGCACTCACCTCGTAGCGCATCAGGTTCTCGCGGCCAGCCCGAAGGCCGACTTGACGTCGCGCAGCGTCTCGCCGGCCACGGCGCGCGCGCGCCTGGCGCCGGCGGCCAGCACCTCCTCGATCTCGTCATACCGGTGGCGCTGGGGGGTGTTACCGTCACGCCGCGCGTCGCGGTAGGGCTGCGTGACCCGGATCAGCTCTTCGGCCAGCTCCTGTTTGTTCTGGACGCAGCCACGCCGCGCGGTGCGGCACTCCTCCCAGACTACCGCGGCACGCTGCGGCGCAAACACCGGCCAATAGCTGCATACGTTGCAGGTCTCGGGATGGCCGGGATCGGTCATCTTGATGCGCGTCGGGTCCGTGAACATCTTCTGCACAATCGCCCGCACGTCCTCCGGCGGCGCCGAGAGGCTGATCGTGTTGCCGTAGCTCTTCGACATCTTGCGCCCGTCGGTGCCGAGCAGCTTGGGGGCTGGCGTCAGCAGCGCCTTCGGCTCCGGGAACAGCTCCCGCTTGCAGAGAAAGTGCACCCGGCGCACGATCTCCCGCGTCAGCTCCAGATGCGGCAACTGGTCTTCCCCGACCGGCACCGCGTGCGCCCGGTAGAGCAGGATGTCCGCCGCCTGCAGCACCGGGTACCCCAGGAAACCGTACGTCGCCAGATCCCG